>JAFGLB010000138.1 GCA_016928255.1 Bacteroidota bacterium | reverse complement strand
TAAAGAAATCGGTAATTGGCAGGCAGTTACCAGCTCGGATTGACATCAGATTAGACTCTCGTAGGGACGTTCAATTGAACGTCCCTATTTTGGAAAAACTCTCGAGAAGCTAAGCAAGCCGACGTCAGCGACGTCGGCTACAGGTATTCGGAAGTTTTCATAACCTCCCCAGCCACTTTCGTAAAGATATCATGTTCAAGGCATAAGGACTTTGCGAAAGTTACATGCAATCAATCTGCTTTCCGCTTGCCTAACTGACGATCTATCATCATCAGCCCCATCTTTGCATCGCCGGTCATTTCCAGCATATTAATGATGTCCGTAGCGTTTTTTTCTTCCTCTACTTGCTCGTCAATATACCATTTCAGAAATGACTGCGTGGCGTAATCTTTCTCTTTTAATGCCAGCTCATAAAGCTTATTGATCGATGCTGTGACTTTTTGTTCGTGTTCCAGCACTATATTCATAACATCCAGCGGCGATTTGAATTTTGCGATCGGCTGAGGAATAGCTTTTAAAGTTACATTGCCGCCGCGTTCGTACACGTATTTGAAGAACTTCATTGCATGCTCTGTCTCTTCATGATACTGGACCTGCATCCAGTTTGCGAATCCCCCGAGATTCTCTCCTTCAAAATGAGCCGCCATCGAAAGATATATATATGCAGAAGACAATTCCAGATTGATCTGACTATTTATTGCATCCTGTAAAGTTTTACTTAACATGTATAGTCTCCTTATTATATTATAGTGGTTGTATTTTCAACATTGTTAGCTGTTTAATAGTTCCTGATTTTGAAATTAAGAATCTGATTGAAATACTGGCAAATCGAAGGTATATTAATTATAGATTACATTTATCGCAATACTGCAAAAGCAGAGGTTTCTATTTAAGAGAACAGAATAAAGACGAGTATCTCAATATCCTCTCAAAAACAAAATCGGAATCCGGGTAACTATGCAGGGAGCGAGACGGATTCTTCAAGTCTTGCTGTGTTATGAATATTAAAGAGAAAAAAAAGTATATTTTCCCCGCAGATGAAAAGCCGGTCGTCGGAATTGCCGGTAAAGAGGGACCTTTCAAGAATGTAATTAACGCATTAAAACCTATTGATTTATCTTTTGCCAAAAATAAAAGTGTTTTGCTGAAACCTAATTTGGGCAGGATAGCCAAGCCCGAACATGGATATAATACACATCCGTTGGCATTGGCAGCTTTAATAGAAATCTTTACAAAAGCAGGGGCGTCAAAGATTGCAATAGGAGAGAGTCCGCTTGTCGGCAACAGTACTTCCGAGGCATTTGAAAAAGGCGGTATCAAAGAAATTGCCGATAAATACGGTATTGAGCTGATTGATATGGATGTAAGGCCTCCGGTGAAAAAGCGTATTCCGGATGCGAGAGTTGTGCATGAAACAAAAGTGTGCCAGGCTGTCTATGAATACGATATTCTTGTTTCGGTGCCTGTAGCCAAAACACATATGCATACCGGCGTCACGCTTGGAATTAAAAATATGAAGGGATGTTTATACAGGCACGAAAAAGTAAGATATCATCAGCTTGAGTATCAAAATAAAAATTACCCCGAGAAAACACTGGATTCTGCCATCTCTGATCTGGCTGTAATTCTACTGCCCGACCTTACTGTCATCGACGGGTATGTCGGAATGGAAGGCCTCGGCCCTTCGGGCGGGGATGCCATTAAATCAGATTTCGCCTCGGCTTCCAGGCATCCTATGGGGGCGGATGTTTTAGGATGTATTTTAATGGGGATCGACCCTTCTTCGGTTGTTCACTTAAGACTGGTATCGGAAAGAAATAATTTCTCTCTCGATCCTCTATCGTATTCGGTATTTCCCGGCGATTATAAAAAATTCATAGTTCCTTACAAACCGCCGCCGACTGATATCTCGGTGCAGTTTAAAAATATTGTTGTATATGAAAATGAAGCCTGCAGTGCATGTCTGTCAACTCTTTTTCTTTTTCTAAGGCGTTTTAAAGACGAAATGTCGCCTTATCTGCTGGACGACGGGAAGTTCCATATTGCAATAGGCAAAGGGGTAAAGGATACAAAAAAGGGAACCGTGTTTGTCGGTAATTGTACGAGAAACCATATAGATAAATGTCTATTTATAAAAGGATGTCCTCCTGTACCGACACGTATTTATGAAGCAATCACAGGAAAAGAGCCCGACGAGAACGAACCAGAGGTTGAGTAGTTGACCTGAATCAATTCATATGAATATTTTTGCCAGATATTCGATGTTTCTCCAGAATCTCGTTGAAATCGTAGTAAATCAAAAGTATATTTATTAATAGTTATTAGGAACAATGCAGGAAACATTAAGAATACTATGCCGACTTATGAATATCGTTGTAAATCATGCGGATACGAATTTGAAGAATTTCAATCAATGTCCGACGATAAACTTGTTATTTGTCCGAAATGTGCCGAGCCTTCTTTAAAGAGACTGATGTCGAGCGGGGCGGGACTGCTTTTCAAGGGCAACGGTTTTTATTTAACAGATTATAAAAAATCAAATACATCGACATCATCTGCCGGCAGCGGACAAAAAACAGAATCCAAAGCTGCATCAAAATCAGATGCCAAAACCGGCTCCGGATCAGAATCAAAACCTGCAGAAAAGGCTCATCCTAAAACCGAATCCAAACCTTCAACCGGCTCGTCTTCAGGTGCAGATAAGAAATAATTTTTGAATTTTCCCCGGGAATAGTATTACCAATTGCCGCTTACGTCAAATCCGGCTTTCCGGAGCGCATGCGCGGCTTCCGAAGCAACAGTCCGATTTTCAAATGACAGCCTGAATGTACCACCGCGCCCCTCACGGACTTTCAGTAATTCCATGTCCTTAATGTTGATAGAACGTTTAGCCAGCGACGATGCGAGGCGGGCAAGTTCGCCGGGTTTATCTTCCAGAAAAACAACAAGCTCTACAAGCGGAGCGAGATAGCCTTTCATCGAACGCGGAATACGTGAGCGCAGTGAACAGGATGATTTGAATTCTCCGGATAACCGCGCCGGAGAGGAATCAACCATGGATGCGATTTTATTCAGCTGTTTAATATAAATATTAAGCGCTTTATGTATTTCTTTTTGATTGGAAGAAAGAATATCCTTCCATATACTGAAAGGACTCGATGCGATACGCGTCATGTCGCGGAAACCGCCGGCAGCAAATGCCAGATGAGACGGGGCATCGGGGTGATGCTTACCTACGGAATTCATTAGCGCTACAGCAGCAATCTGCGGAAGGTGGCTGATAGCTGCAACAACGCTGTCGTGAGTTGCAGGGTCGGTTATAAAAATGCGAGCATCAAGTGAAGCGAAAAAGTTTGCCAGCCGCCGCAATGATTGTCTTTTCGTTGAAGGTGCCGGAGTAAGAATATAAAGGGCGTTCTGGAAAAGCAGTGGATTGGCCGCCTCGATGCCGGAAAATTCAGAACCGGCCATCGGATGTCCGCCGATAAAATTGCCGCCGGGGAAGAGCCTGACAGCTTTTTTTACCAGTATCTGTTTTACACTGCTTGTGTCGGTCACTGTTGTTTCAGTCCGGCAATTTTTTGCTACCAGAGGCAGTATTTTTAAGTTGCCCGTAACAGGTGCTGCGAGAATAACCAGGTCGGCCGAACGCACCGCCTGCTGTACTGATTTGCCGGCAATATTTATCGCTTTGCAGGATAAAGCGCGTTTAAGAACTCGGGGTTTATCTATTCCTGTAATTTTTACGGAAGGAAAACGCTGTCTGATTGCCATAGCCAGAGATCCGCCGATAAGTCCTACACCAATGATTGTAATATTCTGAAACGGCGGTTTTTCCCGTGATTTCATATCGGTAATTATGCTATGAACCGTTCGATTGCCTGAGCGATTATGCGGACTTCCTTCATCATTTGCGAGAACTGGTCAGGATAAAGCGACTGCGCTCCGTCGGACAGGGCATGATCTGGATCATGATGGACTTCCACCATTATTCCGTCTGCGCCGGCTGCGACAGATGCACGCGCCATCGGAATTACTTTATCACGGATTCCGATTCCATGCGACGGATCTGCAAATATGGGCAGGTGACTCTTCTTTTTTATTACCGGAATCGCGCTTATATCCATTGTGTTGCGCGTTGCGGTTTCGAATGTTCTTATGCCGCGTTCGCACAGGATAACCTTCTGGTTGCCGCCGGAGAGTATGTATTCGGCCGACATCAGCCATTCGTCTATTGTAGCAGCGAGTCCGCGTTTTAACATGATCGGTTTTGATGCTTTGCCGAGATCTTTTAGGAAAGTATAATTCTGCATATTCCTTGCGCCTATCTGGAGGATGTCGGAATATTTTTCGATCAAGTCGATCTGGCTTTTGTCCATCACTTCGGTTATGACTTTAAGTCCGTATTCATCCGCTGCGGCACGCATCAGTTTTAATCCTTCTTCACCTAATCCCTGGAAGGAGTAAGGCGATGTTCTCGGCTTAAACGCACCACCGCGTAAAATCTTTGCGCCTGATTCTTTAACGTATTTCGCGATAGTAAATATTTGTTTTTCGTTCTCTATTGAACAGGGACCGGCCATAACAATAATTTCGTTCCCGCCTATTTTAACGCCGCCGATGTCGAAGATCGATCCTTCGCGTTTAAAAGCGCGGCTGGCCAGTTTAAAAGGATCGGTAACACGAAGGACTTCAGCCACACCGGGCAGGAGCTCTATCTGCCTGTGGTCGAATTCCGGGTGAACGCCTATTGCACCCAGAACGGTATGCTGTACACCGGCAGAACGATGTATATCGAATTTATGGTCGCGCAGAACGCGTATAATATCTTCTATTTGCTTTTCGGCTACGCCGGGTTCAAGAACTACTATCATAATTATTAAATCCTGTTTTTCGTCTTTGTTATGATACCTACTATTTCATGCTTTTTAAATTTTTCATTTTTAATTTTTCTATTCTTAATTCTTAATTCTACTCGTATCTATCCAGTTTAAAATTTTCACCGAGATATATTTTCCTCGCTTCTGGATCGTTGGCAAGATACTCCGCGGAACCGGCCTTCAGGATCTTTCCTTCAAAAAGCAGGTAAGATCTGTCTGTAATGGATAATGTTTCGTGAACATTATGATCTGTGATCAACACGCCGATATTTTTTTCCTTAAGTTTTCTGACAATTTGCATGATATCTTCGACTGCGATAGGGTCTATGCCGGCGAAAGGTTCATCAAGCAGGAAAAATTTTGGATCCAGTGCCAGGGCACGTGCAATTTCCGTTCTTCTTCGCTCGCCGCCGGAAAGCACATATCCCTGATTTTTCGCCAGGTGTGTTAAGCCGAACTCCTCCATAAGCCGGTCGCACTTCTCCTCCTGAGCTTTTTTTGAAAGATTTGTGGCTTGAAGAACTGCAAGTATGTTATCGCGGACGGATAAACGCCTGAATACCGATGCCTCCTGGGGCAGGTAACCGATGCCCATTCTTGCTCTTTGGTACATCGGCAGGGTTGTAATTTCTTTGTTATCGAAAAAGACCTTGCCTTCATTGGGCCTGATCATGCCTACAATCATGTAAAAAGTTGTTGTTTTCCCCGCGCCGTTCGGGCCGAGAAGTCCGACTATCTCTCCGCGATGTACCTGAATGCTTACCTGGTCGACCACTGTCCGCTTTTTATAACGTTTAACCAGACTGTCCGAACGAAGCGCGATCTCGTTGTTATTAAACTGCGTTTGTGTAATTTCGGACATCGAATCTGCCTTTGATGCTGAATGCTTTATTTTAAGCCGGCTTTTACCGGCAGTGTTTTTGATTTTTCTTTCTGCCATTCTATTCGCTTATTATTTTTAATCCCTCTCGCTGCGGGCGGTTTTCAAAAAGCTTGAATCCATCAAGGTTATAATTCGCTTCGTTGTTAAATATCATTTTTTCAGGGAGATACTGTCCCTGTACGCCGCCGATAACTTTAATTTTATCTGCCCTGCCGCCGATAAAGTCGATTATGATTCTATCTCCGCTCGATTTATTTGCTCCGTTCGGTTCATTATTATCGAATAAGAAATACAAACTTGTTGCGCTTCTCTGAACATCTATCTGTTCCAATTTATCAGCACGAAAGTACATTGTCAACTCCCTGCCGGTCAGCTGGTTATACCTGTTGGAAAGGATTGTATCGGCCTGAGAAACCGCCATTGCACGATTTTTTACTCTTAGGCTTCTCAGCTTTTTGTCTTCCATTGTCACATTGATAGTATCTCCGGTAATTTGATTCCCGCCGCTCCAGATAACCGGACTTGCATAAAGCAGGATCATGTCCTTTTCGGTGAAATATACAGATGTGCCGCACCGCGATGATAAATCGCTTTTTACCATCCTGACGTTATCGATTGCGACAAATCGGTCTGTTGTGTCCTGGTAGGATTCCATAATCCTGCTCTCAACAACCATAGTATCGATAATGCCGGCGGCTGAAGTGTCTATTTTGACAAGCCGCGGATTTTTCATTACTCGTGTATATTTTTGTTTTTCAAAATGTACCAGCGAATCGCCATAAATATCAATTGCATTGGCTTTTTCAAATAAATGCACATCGAAAGTTGCGACTGATCTTGCGTCGGTCTCAAAATAGTTCAAAGCCCCGCAGGTTATTACGGAAGCGGTATCGGCAAGCCTGACATTTTCCCAGAAAACCGTTCTTTTTTCATCTATAAAATATTTTGCATTGAGTGCAGTCAGAAATGTTTTTCCTCTTTCCAGTTCCACCCCTTTCTGCCCCTGCATCAGGCGAAGGTCCCCGTAATAGATGCCTTCGTTTGAACGGAGTGTCACACTGTCGCGAATGACTTTAACATTCCCGTACAGTTCAATTTTATTCTGGGCAATATACCGTAGTGCCCGGTCGCACCAGACTTTTACGATCCCGCTGTTGGCAGGGTATTGCACAAAATGAACATTGCCTATAAGTTCACGTACTTCTTCACCGTTTATAATCCTTCCCCTCAACGTGTCTGCATGCCGAAGATCTATAATGTTGCTTTGCTGTGCGCTCGAATTGCAGAAGAAAATCGGGATGATACACAGTAATATATAAAAAACGCAAATTTTCATGGTTCTTGTCATTCGGTTTGCGATTGGCCTGTGACACGGAAAATTCGGTAATTTCTCAGGCTCTGGTCGGATTCGAATCCATGTCCCTGCAGCCTGTCTTTTTTGGTCGTGATTCGCATAAATGCTGGAGTATAAATAAGCTGTCTGTTGTTGTCCCAAAAAAGCTGTTCCGTCATCATGCGCGATGAATCGCTTGAAACCACAACAACATTCTTTTGGGCTTCAAGATTATTTGTACTTTCATCCACGGTTCCTTCTTCGCTTGTCAGTATGGAAGTCAGGATTCCTTTTATGTTAAAAAATTTTACTTTAACGCCCTGGCTTAAATATGTTTTTCGATCCGACTCAAAGACTCTTATATACCCCGCAAAGATTATTGCGGTTACTCGGCCCGAATCTGAAACTGTAATCGTACTGTTCCAGCTTTCCTGCTGAGGCAGTGTACGGCTGTCTTCGGTTGATATTACGGAGGGCTTGATTTTTTCTTCACAAGCCGTGAAAAAGAATACCACGGAAAAAAGCAGCAGAAAGCGGATGCAGAATAATCTCATGAAGACGAATCTCCCCGCAGTCCGGCTTCTACAAGACTATGAAGGTGAAGTATCCCGACAGGGTGGTTGCCGGCATTAACTACAACGAGTTGTGTGATTTTAAAGGATTCCATAATTTCCAGGGCTTGCGCTGCAAGCATGTTCTGGCTGATGGTTTTCGGATTCGTTGTCATTACCTTGCCCACGGTCAGGCCGGATATATCTATTCTTTTTTGCAGAAGGCGCCGGAGGTCTCCGTCTGTAAGCATGCCGCAAAGGACGCCGGAATCGTTAACCACGCAGGTTGCGCCCAGCCGTTTGGAACTGATTTCCACAATTGCATCCGACACGGAGACATTTTCATTGACTACCGGTATATCGCTGCCTGTAATCATCATTGCATCAACTTTCAGAAGCAGCTGTTTTCCTAAATTTCCGCCCGGATGGAACATGGCGAAATCTTCTTTAGTAAAATTGCGTTTCTGGAGAAGTGTAATAGCCAGTGCATCGCCCATTGCGAGCGCAGCTGTAGTCGAAGAAGTAGGCGCGAGGTCGTACGGGCAGGCTTCCTCTCTTACGCTGGTATCGAGAATAAGATCGCTTTGTTTGCCGAGCGGCGAATTCGGATTGCCCACCATTGCGATTACTTTGACGCCGATCTGGCGGAACCGCGGCAGCAGCTGGCGCAATTCCGCCGTATCGCCGCTTTTCGATATGCATATTACGATATCATTCGGAGTAACCATCCCCAGATCCCCATGTACCGCATCGGAAGGATGCATAAATGCGGAAGGCGTACCGGTAGAATTCATAGTAGCGGCTATCTTCCGCGCAATAATACCGGATTTTCCCATGCCTGTAAGAACCACTCGGCCTTTTGCTTTGAAGATCAAATCGACCGAAGCGGCGAAATTTCCATTAATATGTGATTCCAGAGCCGCAATCGCTTCCGCTTCGATGCGAATAATCTCTTTTCCTTTTTGTATAACAGCATCAGCGTTCATAAAATTCTCAGTGACATTTATTCTTTAAAATTAGTTCAATCACTTCTCTTACAGCACCGTTTCCGCCGCTGCGTCTGCAAACGTAATGAACTATTTTCCTTACCGGTGAAACGGCATCCGAAGGAGCGGCGGAAAAACCGGCGCGTTTCAGTACCGGCAGATCAAATTCATCATCTCCTATATAAGCAACTTCTTTGTCGGCTAAATTCCATTTTGCGATTATCTTTTCGTACGCCTCAATTTTATTTTCCAGATTCTGATGGACTTCGGTAATGCCGAGTTCTTCCGCGCGCCTTGCCACAATATTGGATACACGCCCGGTTATGATGCCGATCCTGTATCCGGCAAGCCGGAGTTTTGTGATTCCGTATCCGTCCTGAATATTGAACTTTTTAAACTCATCGCCGGAATTGGACAGATAAATGCCTCCGTCGGTCATTACACCGTCAACATCAAGAAGGAGAAGCCTGATTTTTTTAAGTCTGGTATTTATCGATAGTTTGCTCTGCATATATATTACTTTTTGTTTCTGACGAGATCATCGATTGCTTTTACCTGCTTTATCAATTCTTCCAGCAGTCCGAGATTTAACTGGCTTGCTGGATCGCTCATTGCATGCGGCGGATCAGGATGTGTTTCGATGAAAAGCGCATCGCATCCTGCTGCAACACCGGCCCGGGCAATAGGGAAAATAAATTCCGGCTGTCCGCCGCTTTGATTTTTTGCGCCGCCCGGTAATTGAACGGAATGCGTTGCATCGAGCACTACGGGGTATCCTGTTTTTCTCATTATGGAGAGGGAACGCATATCTACTACCAGATTATGATAACCGAACATTGTGCCGCGTTCAGTGAGAAGTATCTTTGAATTTCCTGTGGCGGCAATTTTTTCTGCCGCGAAATGCATATCATCCGGCGCAACAAACTGGCCTTTCTTAATATTGACTGTTTTTCCAGTCCGTCCTGCGGCTTCAAGCAAATCCGTCTGCCGGCAAAGGAATGCAGGTATTTGAATTACATCGGCAACTTCCGATGCAGCAGACGCTTCTGCGGGAGAATGGATGTCTGTGAGTATAGGGATCTTGTATTCCCGCTTCACTTCTTCTAGAATACGAAGCGCCTTTTCTTCTCCTATGGTTGTAAAGGAATTCCAGCTTGCCCGGTTAGCCTTTTTGTAAGATGATTTGAAAATAAACGGAATCCTCTGCCTCTCTGCGATAGAAAATATAGTTCGGGCAGTATTCAGAATCATTTCCCGATTTTCAACAACGCAGGGTCCCGCAATCAATACTAACGGGCGGCTGCCGCCGATTTGAACAGCGCCGACCGATATGGTTTTTATTTCAGGGGTATTCATATTGCCGCCGATGTGTTTATCTTGCAAAACATACGAAAAAAAGGCAGAACAATCAAAACAACTCATTTTATACAAATCCTTGCATATACAACCTAATTGCATTATTTTTAAGTCGGTTAAGTATATTATGACACTTCAAGCATACGCGAAAATCAATATTGGGCTTTTTATCCTCGGGAAGCGGTCGGACGGTTATCACGATCTCGAAACGATATTCCATGAGATTAATGTCTATGATGAAATAGACCTGGAGCTGAATAAGACGCTGGAGATGAATGCAGATTCAATCCTGGTTCCGGTTGATGAATCCAACCTGTGTATAAAAGCCGCAAGCACACTTAAAAAATACTGCAAGGTAAAAGACGGAGTTATAATTGACCTTCGGAAAAATATACCTGTCGGCGCAGGCCTGGGCGGCGGCAGCAGCGATGCTGCAGCGGTGCTCCGCGGATTAAATAAAATGTGGAAACTTGATCTAACAAACGATCAGCTCCGTGCTGTTGCCGGACAGGTCGGTTCGGATGTCCCGTTCTTTATCGAAGGAGAGAATGCGTTTGCATGCGGACGCGGCGAGATACTGGAACACTTTCCGCTGGATATACCGTTTTGGATTGCAGTGGTAACGCCGCTGATAAATATTTCCACGTCTTGGGCATACGACCATATCAAATTAAAACGCAACGGGCTCGGTTCAGACCTGCGGAATAAAATTGCAAAACAGCTGTCGAATCCCAAAAAGATATCTACAGTTATCCAGAATGATTTTGAAGAATCAGTTATTAGTGTTTATCCGGAAATCGGCCGTATAAAAGAGAAAATGAAGGAACATGGAGCATTATTCTCGTTAATGAGCGGCAGCGGCTCCTCAGTATTTGGCTTTTTTGAGAGCGAAAAAAATGCACTCAATGCACTCGGATCGTGCCCGAAAAATTATCAAACATCCCTGACTGAACCGTCATTTAAACCGAGCCGATAATTTACTTGACGGCCGAGCTTTGAAATCCATCCCGTACATCGCAGCTTTTCTGTTGTTCCAATTTTGTTCCATTTCATATTCTCAAAACAATACAGAATTTAAAAAAGATACTGTCTCTGCCGACACCTCTTCCATAAAGATTATGCTGCAGAATGAGAAAAAAATATCAATTCCGGACAGCCTGAATAAAATGAAAGACTCCGCTGGAATTGCTGCCCGGGATACAATTGAAATAGATTCGGTCCGCGTCAGATTTCTCGCCGGATTGGGAGAGGTATTCGAAGAAACCGATTCGCTGGATTTTCTGCACCAAAACCAATTCATATGGAGCGATGCGAAAGTAATCGGAGATCTTGTCTGGAAAATGCCCGGATTCTTTTACCGCGACTTGGGCGAAGCAGGCAAGTGGGGCCAGCTTAATGCATACGGGACAGATGGACGCGATATTGGAATTTTTCTGGACGGGCGCCCGATGAATGATCCTGTGACAGGCACATATAACTTATCGGATTTACCGCTCGAATTTATTGACCATGCAGAAATACTCCCGGCCGCAGGCTCGATACCGCTCTCGTCTGAAGCGGCGGGTGCATCAATAAACTTTGTTTCTCGTTCGTATAACAGCTATCGGGCACTTACTAAACTCAGGTTCGTTCAGGATCCGAAAGGAACTTTATTGACGGACGGACTTTTTACTCAGAATGTCGCACGCGGCCTCAACCTGATGATCAGCTTCACCAGGCAGGTTTCCGAAGGACGTTACATGAATTCTGATCTGGATACATGGAATATACGCACCCGACTTAGATATAATATATCCGATAGATTGAATATTTCACTGACTGATTTTTACACGAAAGCCGTGAATGGATTGAACGGGGGAGTGCAAAAAACAAGCTC
>JAFGLB010000137.1 GCA_016928255.1 Bacteroidota bacterium | reverse complement strand
AAGTAGTATTGCATTTTAATTAATATGACCATTAAAAGGAAACGAGCACTAGTGCCTTTTTTGAGAAACCTTGTTTATAAAACGCAAATTTATTTTTAGAAGTGGCGCTAGATACAAAATTATTTTATAAATCGTTCTGTATGAGTAAGAAAATTAACAGGATAATAGTTACGGGGAGAGTGCAGTAACAATCATAAAGCTAAACTAGGAGAAACAAATGGCTGAATCAGCGGGTAAATTATCATTTCGTGAGAAATTTTCGTACGGATTTGGAGATCTTGCTTCCGTATTGTACTGGCAGACCTTTATGCTTTATTTCACATATTTTTATACGGATGTATTTCTCATTCCTGCAAGCGTGGCGGCAACGATGTTTCTTGTCAGCCGGATATGGGATGGTGTGAACGATCCGGTAATGGGAATTATCGCCGATCGTACAAAAACAAAGTGGGGACATTTCCGTCCTTATCTTCTCTGGCTCTGTGTCCCGTTTGCAGTTATCGGGGTTCTTACTTTTACCGTTCCTGACTTTGAGATGACAGGGAAACTAATTTGGGCCTATATTACTTTTAACTTAATGATGATGATTTATACTGCTATTAATATTCCCTATACGGCTTTACTGGGAGTCATCTCGCCCGATTCTAATGAACGGACGGCCGTTTCTTCAATGAAATTTCTTTTTGCATTTGCGGCTGGAATAATTGTCTCTGCAACGTTGCTGCCCATGGCAAATGTGCTCGGTGGTGAAAACCAGGCGCTTGGATGGCAGCGCTCCTTCATTATATACGGTATCGCAGCTGTCGCATTCTTTCTTATCGCTTTTAAAGGAACAAAAGAACGGGTCCAGCCGCCGAAATCGCAAAAATCATCTGTTAAAAAAGATTTATATGAATTGGTAACTAATACACCCTGGCTGATTTTGCTTGCGACAACGATCACTTTTATTCTATTCGTAGCTGTGAGAAGCAGTGTTACTGTCCATTATTTCAAATATTACGTTCAATCGCAGACAATTACACTGCCTTTTTTATCGGCAGATACTTATGACTTTACAGCTTTGACTTCGGCCTATAATACTATCGGACAAATTTCATCATTTATTGGAGTATTATTAGTAAGCTGGTTTGCCAAAATGGTTGGGAAGAAAAAAGCGTTTATGATAATATTTGTTCTGGCCATTGCCAGTACAGCTGCTAATTACTTGCTCGGCCCGAATGATGTTCTTCTGCTGTTTATATTCCAAATAACAGGTTCAATTTCAGGCGGTCCATTGAGTGTTTTATTGTGGGCCATGTATGCGGATACGGCTGATTACGGTGAATGGAAGCGGGGTCGGCGGGCTACAGGACTGGTTTTTTCTGCTTCAACAATGTCGCAAAAAATGGGCTGGGCATTTGGAGCATTTGTTGCGCTGAGTCTTATGTCGCAGGTCGGATTCGAACCTAATCAGGAACAATCGATAGGAAGCTTAAACGGCCTGGTATTACTATTCAGCTTGATCCCTGCAGGGTTCGGCGTAGTTGCGATGATTATTGCGTTTTTCTATCCGCTCAACGATAAACGTGTTGCACAGATCGTTACGGATTTAGCTGAAAGAAGAAAAACAGCGGGCGAAGAAGTCCAGATGAATTGAATAATAAATATTTTAGTGCTGAAATAGTTCTTGGAGAAAATCATGCAATTAGGTTTTTTTGATGATAAAAATAAAGAATATGTAATAAAACGGCCCGACACTCCGAGATCGTGGAGTAATTATTTGGGTTCTACCGAATACGGCGCGATTATTACCAACAATGCCGGCGGTTACAGCTTTTATCAATCGGCGGCACAGGGCCGGTTCACAAGGCTTCGATTTAATTCAATTCCTATGGATCAGCCAGGACGATATATTTATATCAGAGATGATGCAAACAGAGATTTCTGGTCAGCATCATGGCAGCCGGTTGGAAAGCCTCTCAGCAAATACAAATCAGAATGCCGTCATGGAACTGCATATACAAAAATTTCTTCTGAATACTCATCAATCAAGACAGAAACATTGTATTTCGTTCCTTTGGGGAAGCTTTACGAATGCTGGTTTCTCAAAATTACAAATAAAGGACGAAAGAAAAGAAAGTTAAAATTATTTACATACGTCGAATATGCAAATAATTGGAGCTTTTATCAGGATCAGGTAAACCTTCAATATTCGCAATATATCATGAAAATGAATGTCGTGGGAAAAATAATTGACCACGGTACGAATGTCATGATGCCCTATGGAAATGAAATAATTGAAGATGTTGAACAGGCGCGTCATTCTTTTTTAGCTTTAAGCGGTGCTCCTGTTAAGGGATTTGATACTGACAGAAATATCTTTCTTGGAACGTACGGGTCGTACGCTAACCCGGTAGTTGTCGAAAAAGGAAAATGCACAAACTCTATTGCTGTCGGCGATAATGCATGCGGTGTATTGCAGACGGAAATAACTCTCAACTCAGGCGAATCGAAGGAACTCGTTGTTCTGATGGGAATCGGCAAAGCAGAGGTCGAAGGGAAAAAAGCGGTACAGGAAACAGGGAAACCTGATAAAGTTAAAGAAGAATTCGAAAAACTGAAGAACTTCTGGCATTTGCGTCTTCGCGGGATGACTGCTGAAACGCCTGATAACGAGTTGAACAGCATGTTGAATATGTGGAATCCTTATAATTGCCTGATCACATATGCATGGTCAAGAGCAGCAAGCTTGATTTATACCGGTGAACGGGACGGCTTAGGATATCGCGATACGGTACAGGATTTACTTGGTGTGCTGCATATTATTCCCGACGAGGCAAGAGGTTATCTTGAACTTATGATTACAGGACAGGCTTCGACTGGCGGCGCGATGCCGGTGGTAAAACCGTTCTCTCACAAGCCCGGGAGCGAAAAAATACCTGACGAAAAAGAATACCGTTCTGATGATTGTATGTGGCTGTTTAATACAATTCCCGCATATGTGAAAGAAACCGGGGATATTTCATTTTACGAAAAAGTTCTTCCGTATGCAGATAAAGGAGAAGATACCGTTATTGGACATATGAGGCGGGCTATACAATTCAGTTTGGATCGTTCCGGCGCGCATGGCTTCCCATGCGGATTATTTGCCGACTGGAATGACTGCCTGCAGCTTGGCCATGACGGTGAAACAACATTTGTTGCATTTCAATTGCGATATGCATTAAAAGAATATATTGAAATCTGCGCCCTGCTTGAAAAAAATGCGGAGAAACAATGGGCACAGGAACATCTTGATATATTGGATGATAATCTTGAAAAACATGCATGGGATGGTGATTGGTACCTGAGGGCTTATCGTGCCGACGGGCTGAAATTCGGATCGAAAGAAAACAGCGAAGCGTCAATTTTCCTTGAACCTCAACCCTGGGCAATTATTAGCGGACATACTACAGGCGAAAAAGCGGAAAAATTAATGAATGTGGTTAACAGGCGTCTTCTAACTAAATACGGACTGATGATTTGCGATCCGCCGACTGAAAAAACAGATCCGAGAGTTATTAAATCAAGATTATTCAACAAAGGGATGAAGGAAAACGGTTCGATATTCTGTCACACCCAGGGATGGGGAGTAATCGCCGAAACAATTCTGGGAAAAGGAAAACGGGCGTATGATCTTTATCGCAAATTTATGCCTGCAGCTTACAATACAAAAGCTGAGACAAGAGAAATCGAGCCTTATGTATATAACCAGTTTATTAACAGCAAATACAACCCGCGCTACGGTGCGGCACGATTGCCTTGGTTGAGCGGCAGCGCGTCGTGGGCTTACTATACAATAACGCAATATATTTTAGGTATAAGGCCTGGTTACAGCGGATTGCTTATCGATCCATGTATTCCGCCGGCCTGGAAAGAAATAAAAATTACAAGAATTTTCAGGAAGAAATGCTTCAATATTACAATTAAGAATCCTGGTGGGATTGAAAAAGGAATTAAAAGCATAACAATCAACGGCGAGCAATTGAGCGGCAATGTTATTCCGAATGAAAAGATGGCAGAAAAAAATGAAGTGCTGGCAATACTGGGATAAAGAAAGGCAAAAAATTTTGAGGAAAAAATGAGTAATATAATTATTGGAGATGCATTACCAAATATTCCATGGGAAGATAGACCGAAAGGCTGTTCCGACATAGTATGGCGGTACAGCGGCAATCCGATTATCGGATGGAATCCGATTCCAAAAGCAGCACGGATATACAACAGTGCTGTTCTTCCTTACAACGGGAAATTTGTCGGGGCATTTCGTGCCGATCAGAAGAATGGAAGGGCTACTTTGTTTTTCGGCAGAAGCGATGACGGCATTCACTGGGATATCGGGCCCGATCCGATTAAATGGGTGGACGAAAACTGTCATCCCAATCCGATAAGTTACGGTTATGATCCGAGATTCGTAAAAATTGAAGACACGTATTACATTGTCTGGTGTGATGATATGCGGGGAGCGTCGATCGGCTTGGGAAGGACGAAAGATTTCAAGACATTCATCAGGATGCCGAATCCTTTTATGCCGTACAACAGAAATGGAGTTCTTTTTCCAAGAAAAGTGGACGGAAAATATTTAATACTGAGCAGGCCGAGTGACAGCGGACATACACCTTTCGGCAATATTTACCTGAGTGAAAGTCCGGATATGATTTATTGGGGAAACCATAAATATGTAATGGGCAGCGGCGGATCCGGATGGTGGCAGGGAACGAAAGTGGGTGCCGGTCCGATTCCTATAGAAACAAAAGAAGGATGGCTGCTTTTCTATCACGGCGTTTCAAATACCTGCAATGGTTTTGTCTACAGCACGGGCGCGGCTATTCTGGATATAAAACATCCAAGCAAAGTACTGTATAGGACCCGTGACTACATACTCACACCGGAGAAACAATACGAGACGACCGGATTTGTTCCCAATGTTGCATTTCCGTGTGCCACATTATTTGATGCACCGACAGGAAGAATCACATTTTATTACGGTGCGGCAGATACGTACACAGCAGTAGCTTTCTGCCAGGCCGATGAGCTGATAGACTACATAAAGAATAATTCAGAGGTTTTTTGAATATTAATATTTTTACCTTTTCTAAAGAAATAGGAGAGCTTTTATGAAAAGAAATGAATTTATCAGAAAAGCATGTTCGGTTGGCATGTGTTCCTGTGCAGGTTTCTCGCTGCTGTCGGCCGGCTCTTCGGATGAAAAATCCGATGATTCAGAAAAAAAGCTTAAACAGACAATGGAATTTATACAGAAACGCTTTGCAAGGTTGATGCAGGGACTGAATTCGTCCGTCAGCGGCGAAACAAGAAAGAAAATACTGGAAGATGTAGGACGATCGTGTGCGGGTTCATACAGGGATTCGTTCATTAAGTTCAAGGACGATCCCGAGGGTTTTCTAAATTTCATCAAAAAAGACTGGGCTGAACGGACAGAATACGATAAAGCTGCAAAAACTATGAGAATTGTCGGACACAAAACGGAAAGATGCGTATGCCCGTTTGTGGAAAAATCAATAACTCCAAAGGAGTTCTGCGATTGCAGTATTGGATTTAATAAAGAAGCATTGGAAATAGTTTTTGGGAAACCTGTCGATGTGAAGATTGAAGAATCGGTATTGCGAGGCGGTGAACGATGCACATTTATTGCTGCTATTAAATAATTTTTGTGAATGAATTATTGGAAATAGTCTTATAAATAAACGTGATAAACGAAGAAGAAAAGCTGAGATAAATTGTGAAATATAGACATTTTAAGACCCGGAAGTTTAGAGTGTGAAATATAATCTATCAGTGAAAAGAGAAAGCAAAGGCGATAAAGTAAGCCTGATGGTTGACGGTATTAAGCTTGAAAGCAATGTTATTCCTTTTCTGAAATCCGGAATTAATCAGGTTGCGGTTCAGGTTATATTGTCATAAATTTGTGTCAGGCATGTATAAGCATATTTCAAAATATCCTGCAGGGTGGTAGGAAACGGCCTGCAGGATTTTTATTATCGGGAAAAATGCGGGGATGATTAAAGGAATAAAAATATTTCAAGCGGCAGTTGTATCGACAATGATAATTATAATGCCATTTTCGACTTTTGCCCTTGATCCCCAAAAAACGATCAACCAGTACGGACATAACGTCTGGTTTAAACATAATGGTTTGCCGGCAAATGCGGTTTATACAGGTCTTCAAGGCCGGGACGGCTATTTATGGCTGGGGACGTCGGCAGGACTTTTCCGTTTCGATGGCGTTAATTTTACGCCTGTTAATACTAATCCAAAAGACAGCAAAGCAATTGAAACTATTTCAACATTGTGTAGATCCAGAGATAGCAGTCTGTGGATTGGAACAACTTTCAGCGGACTGAGAAGATTGAAAAATGAAAAAATATTTCGTTATGGAGGAGCTCAAGGACTCACAACAAGACAGATTAGAGTGATCTTTGAAAGTTATAATGGAAATATCTGGATAGGTTCGTCATATGGACTTTATGTTTATAAAGATGAAAAATTTTTACCCATTCCGATATCACCGGGCTTCATAACTGCCATTACTGAAGATACAACGGGACGCATCTGGGTCGGTACACATTCGGGGATACGTATATTTGATGATAATCATTTAAAGCAGGTTGATAGTATTTCAATTTCAGAAGGAATACCGAATAATCTTATTTCTTCTTTATTTACTGACCATGAATCGAATATTTGGATTGGCACAATCGACGGTTTAGTCCGCTGGAATAAAGGAAGTATGAGAGTTTATAGACAGAAAGATGGATTGCCTGATACCCATATCACAACTATTTATGAAGATCACAATAATAATCTTTGGTTTGGGACAAATAAAGGGCTTTGCCGTCTGGCTGATGAAAAATTTTCCAGCAAATCGATCCTTGATGGTCTGACAAATAATCAGGTTGTCAACATTTTTGAGGATCATGAAAGCAGTCTCTGGGTTTGCACTTTGGAGGGATTAAATCAATTCAAGGATGTTAATATTACTTCGTATACGACGAGAGAAGGTTTATCTAACGATTACGTTTCAGGAGTCATAGAGACGCCTGATAATAACTTATATATCCTCAGTAATGCAGATGCATCTATTACGCAAATAAAAGATGAAGAAATAACCAGGATGCAAATTAATGTCGGCCCTGCATATGTAGCACGCGACTCCTGCTTATGGATTGGACAGACAGGATTGTTGTTTTGTATAAAAAACGGGAAAATCATACGTCGCTATGATAATAATTCAGGTCTGCCGATGAAATGGATCTCTGCAATAGGGGAAGATGATAAAAGCTTGATCATTTTCCTTGATGCTATTGGTGTTCGTAGATTCGTAGATGGGAAAATACAACCATATCTCCTCGCTGATGGCAAGCAATATTCATCAACTGAATATGTCGTCTGTTTCTATTACGATCCAATTGGGATACTCTGGCTTGGAACTACAAACGGTTTTGTAAAGGTGAAAGACGGAAAGACTACGACGTATTCAATTGGAGATGGATTAGCAGGCCATTGGGTTAATTCAATTCTTGATGATCATAGAGGGAGTCTCTGGTTAACTTCACCAAGTGACGGTCTTACAAGATATCGAGATGGTAAATTTACACCTTTTACAATTAAGGATGGTATATTTTCAAATGAGTTTTATAATGCTCAATGCGATGATGAGGGGGATTTATGGTTAAGCAGCCCAAGGGGAATAGGTTATATAAAAAGAAAAGATATCGATGATTATCAATCGGGAAAGATAAGTTCACTATATTCCAAGGTATTCTTAACAGCAGACGGCATGAAGACCGATGAATGTTTTGGCGAATGGCAGCCGGCAGGATGGAAAACTCACGACGGCTGTCTTTGGTTTGCAACAAAGAAAGGTGCCGTTAAAGTTGATCCGACAAAATTCAAGTTTAATTCTGAGCCTCCTACAGTTTTAATTGAAAATATTTATGTTGATCAGGAGATAATGCCTATTGACCAGAGTTTATTGTTCCCGCCGGGAAAAGAAAAATTGGAATTTCATTATACCGCATTGAGTTTCCTCGTTCCTGAAAGAGTCCTTTTTAAATATAAACTGGAAGGATATGATCAGGAATGGATAGATGCCGGGACGAGGAGAGTGGCTTATTATATGAACCTGCCGCCTCGCGCATATCGTTTCAAAGTAATTGCATGCAACAACGACGGTGTATGGAACGATGTAGGTACGAGTTATTCTTTTAAAATTGAGCCGCACTTTTATGAATCGTATTGGTTCTATGGCACTGCGTTCCTCGGTTTGATCGGTATAGGATATGCATTATACAGACTTCGCGTTTTGCAGTTGATTAAAAGAGAAAAAGAACTGCAGGAACGTATTCAGGAAGCAATGGCTAATGTGAAGACATTAAGCGGATTGCTGCCTATTTGTGCAAACTGTAAAAAAATCAGGAATGATAAGGGATACTGGGATCAAATAGAGGGATACATACAAAAACACTCAGATGCGCAGTTTACGCATGGTATCTGTCCCGAATGTGCTGAAAAATTATACAGCGATGTGCTTAGCAAAGATGCTGAAAAAAAAGCTGATCCTGCCGAGCGGCCGGCTACCCGGAGATGGCGGAATAGATAAAGAGCTCTGCTTAAACTGACAAGTGGAGCTAAGAACGGTGTTGATGGATGTTCGGTATTCTATTCTGCCGCACGATTAAAAAAATGATACTTTCATTCTTCTTGAATATGAGTTTCAAATAACTGTACGCAGTCTAACGAATTAAATTAGTTAATCGATTATTAAGGAAATACAGTATGGAAGCCATCGGACTCTCTTTAATAGACTGGATGATCATTCTTATCTATTTCGGATTTGTTT
>JAFGLB010000136.1 GCA_016928255.1 Bacteroidota bacterium | reverse complement strand
TTTTTTTATAATTTCCGGTTTAGTCAGTGCTTCCCACACCTTATTGTACTGAGCATCTAACGTAATTGTCTTTTTAACATTCATTTCACCCATAATTTTTGCTCTTTAATTTATTTTGTTATAAAGAATCAGCGCATAAAGAAAGCTGTTTTAAGACTTTTAAAAAAACCTGCAAAACTTAGAAATTTTAGACTTTTATCCCCTTTTACAGGACCTGATTTTAAACTTTTACAATTCTTACCACTCAAAAAAAGAGCAAGACATATGCCACTAAAAAATTATAAAAAACAGCGAAAATGACAGTCCTATTTATACAGTTTGTGCAAACAATGCACTATTCTACAAAATATGCACATAATTGCGGTTTTTTTCTATCGGACTAATCTTTTATTCGGCGTATCAATAAGAATCGATATTATAAGCTGTTCGCACAAAAAAAGCGGTTTTCTAGAAAACCGCCCCAATCTCAAATTTGTCAAAGCCTGTCATCAACGTTTATTCTCGATAAATGCTTTCAAGGCGTCTAGTTTTCTATTCCATCCGCCGTCAGCTTCAACAAATCTCTTTCTTCCGTCTTCAACACGGGAATAATCACCCTCAGTGACGGACAATAATGTTTTTCCAAGTTTTGGTATAAGTTCAAATGTTGCTTTCACATAGTTAGTCGGAATATCGATGGATTCTGTATCCAGATCTAACGCCGAATACTGAATAAGTTTTCCGACTTCCATTTTTTCAATCGAACCTTTTACCTTAACTCTTTCCTCGCCTTCGGTCGTTCCGACCCAAAGAATCGGACTTCCCACCTTCCATTCGGAAATTACTTCAGTGCCGGACATATATTTCTTTATCATCTCCGGTTTTGTAAGTGCTTCCCAGACCTTTGAAGCTTCGGCATTTAGTGTTATAGTTTTTTTAATATTTAATTCATTCATCTTAATCTCCTCCTAAAAGCTTTTCTCATATTACTCTCATAAACAGCCATTTACCTATATGCAATCCATATGCCATTTAAAATATCCAAAACAGCCCGCAAAAAAAAGAAATTTATTTTTTTAATAATGCAAAATCTACATTATGATGCATATCAAGCACTGCAGAACTACTTAGGTTTTAAAGGAACTACTTTCTGATATTTCCTTTTCCATGTATAACAAATTTCGTGCTGGTCAGTTCAACAAGTCCCATCGGCCCCCTGGCATGCAGTTTTTGAGTACTGATGCCGATTTCAGCGCCCAGTCCGAATTCAAATCCGTCCGTAAAACGAGTGGATGCATTTGAATAAACAGCGGCGGAATCAACTTCACGCAGAAATCTTTCGCTGTGCGACTTTGTGCCGGTGACAATTGCATCCGAATGATGGGAGCCGAATAAATTTATATGTTGAATTGCCTCATCTAAATTTTCCACAATCTTCACCGCAATAATCAAATCGAGATACTCTTTATACCAATCCGAATCGTTCGCCGGCTTGATCGAAGGAACAATGGATACCGCTGTTTCATCACCCCTGATTTCAACTCCCGCCTGCCGCAGTCTTTCCGCAGCTTTAGGAAGGAATTTTGAGGCGACTTTTTTATGTACAAGAAGCTTCTCTGCTGCATTACAAACAGACGGCCTCTGTACTTTTGCATTATAAACTATATCTTCAGCTTTTTTCAGATTAGCTGATGCATCTACAAATACATGGCAATTTCCTTCTCCATGCGCAATTACGGGAACAGACGAATTTCCCTGGATATACCGGATTAACTGCTGGCTCCCCCGAGGAATTATAACATCAAGATATTTGTCCTGTTTCAGCATTACGGCAACCGCTTCCCGCTCGATCGTATCTATGAACTCCACACATCCTGCCGGCAGTCCGGCATCTTTTAAAGCGAGTTTCATTATTGCCACCAGCGCTTTGTTGGAATGAAGAGCTTCCGAGCCGCCTTTGAGCATCACAGCGTTTCCTGATTTCAGGCAAAGCACTGAAGCATCTATTGTGACGTTCGGGCGTGCTTCGTAAATAATGCCGACGGCTCCCAGCGGCACACGCATTTTTTGAATAACCAGACCGTTGGGCCTTTTTATTCTGCCGAATATTTTGCCTACCGGATCGGGGAGTTTGATAACGTCCTTTACTCCTTCGACCATTTGCCTGATGCGTTTTTCATCGAGCACCAGCCGGTCTATCAACACCTTTGATATTCCCGCTTTCTCCGCATTTTCAAGATCAATTTTATTAGCTGCAATAATCCCCGGTATTTCACTTAAAAGCCTTTTGTTTATCGCTTTCAACAAGGCATTTTTACGGACAGTCGTGCAGTTATATAATACGCCGCTGGAAACTTTTACCGAGACCGCTTTATGTACAACACTTTCCTCCAGCATTATTCTTCTCCGATCAATACAAGATTATCCCGATGGATTACTTCGCCGCATGACTTGCTGTTGAGTATCTTTTCAATATCCCCTGTCTTCTTTCCCTTGATCTTTACTATATCAGCTGAAGAAAATCCCGTTACTCCCTTTGCGATTTCCATCCCTTTTGTGTCGCGGACCGAAATAGTATCGTGAGCTTTAAATTCCCCATGGACTTCAAGGATTCCCGATGGAAGAAGACTTTTTTGTCTTTTAAGCAACGCACTTTTCGCTCCATCATCCACAACTATATGCCCATTGGAGTGCGATACAAATCCGATCCATTTTTTTCTGACATTAAGTCTTTTTTGTGCCGGCAGAAATAAGGTGCCCTTGAAATCACCTGTTAAAATTTCCGGCAGTGCTTTCGGATTTTTTCCGTTCGTAATAATCATAGCAATTCCTGCGGAGACGCATCTTTTTGCCGCCTGAATTTTCGTTATCATTCCTCCGGTGCTCAATTCTGTTTTGCTGCTTTTCGCAAGCGTTTCAATTTCCGGTGTGATTTTTTCTACGATCGGTATTAATTCCGCGTGCTGGTTCTTTGCCGGGTCATCCGAGAATAACCCGTCTATATCGCTCAGAATTATTAGAAGATCAGCTTCAACAAGATTAGCTACCAGAGCTGAAAGATTGTCGTTATCACCGAGTTTTATTTCTTCTACGGCAACAGTATCGTTTTCATTAATTATAGGAACAACTCCCTTTTCCAGAAGAGTCAAAAACGTGTTTTTTGCATTGACATATCTTGCCCTGTTTGTAAAATCGTCTTTCGTAAGCAGGATTTGGGCAACCGTGCACTTTTGTGCCCTGAATGCATTTTCATATGCCTCCATAAGAAGCGGTTGTCCGATAGCCGCGGTGGCCTGCTTCTCGGGAATAGTTTTAGGCCGTACTCTCAGCTTTAAAGCTGCAACGCCTGCCCCGATTGCACCGGAACTTACAAGCACAACCTGTTTGCCGAGCCTGTGCAAGGAAGAAACACTTTTCGCGATTTCATTCATCCGTTCCGGATTAATCCCTTTTTCCTTGTCGGCAAGAAGATTGGTGCCGATCTTGACTACAATTCTATTCCCGCTGTGCAGTATGGATTTATATCTTTGCATTCTTGTTTATTATACTAATATAGTGAGAAGAATTCAAAAAAGATAATACGGATATATTTTGTGCTTAAAGAAAGCTGTGCAGAATAATTATTTAAAAGATACGAATTGCCTTTTAATCAAGTCTGCTTTACTTTAACTTATCATATTGGCAACAAATGAACAATTTATGAAAACAATTAATTTCTGCATTCTCACGATCGTCATTGTTTTATGTCTGCCCGATACCGGATATGCCGAATCGCCGTATAGAATTTCCCGGGAAAAAGACGGATATATTTTTGGTGCAGGAATTACATCTGCCGCGGGAGGATATATATTATACCGCTCTGTCTCGCCTCCGGCACCGGCAGATATAGAAAAGCTCAGCAGGTCGTCAATATCCAGGTTTGACCGCAGCGCCGCTGATCATTATTCAAGAAGAATTGACAACTCAAGCGATATTCTTGCCGGGACAATCGCTTTGTTCCCTTTTGCTCTTTTAGCGGACAAAACTGTCCGGGATGACTGGCTTACGATTTCTATTATGTATGTAGAGGTTTGGTCATTTATCGGTGCGGCATCATTTTTAAGCAAAGGCGGCATAGAGCGATACCGTCCTTATGTATATAATCCCGGCGCCCCGCTCGACAAAAAAATTATTGCCGATGCGAAAATGTCTTTCCTTTCCAATCATACGATGACAGTTTTTGCTTTCGCTGTTTTTACTTCAACAGTTTACAATGACTATTATCCGAACTCCGAGCTGAGGCCGTATATCTGGGCGGGTTCTCTGATAGCTGCAGGCATTACAGGTTATCTCAGGTACCAATCCGGTATGCACTTCCCTACCGATATTATTGCCGGAGCGGCTGTCGGAAGTTTAATAGGTTACGCGATCCCCTGGCTTCATCGGGACGGCAAGGAAAGCATATCTGTAACTCCCAACTTCTACGGCGGAAATTACAGTTTTTGTATTAGTTTAAAATTCTAAGCTTGTTCTTTCTTCATACCGAATCCCTCCGGTATTTTCACTAATGCGGCGATAATAAATCCCGGAATTGTGGAAATCATGATCCAGACGAAGAACATCTGATAACCGATAAGCTCCTGAATTTTTCCGCTTATCATTCCCGGCAGCATCATACCCAGAGCCATTATTCCTGTACAGATTGCGTAGTGTGCGGTT
>JAFGLB010000135.1 GCA_016928255.1 Bacteroidota bacterium | reverse complement strand
TATAAGCTCGTTCATATTGTCATTGGAGCTGGCGACACCGGGCAGATTCTGCACGACCCGCTGCACATCCTGAACCGAACCGGGCTGGCGTTTTACTTCTGCACGGTCGTAACTGTTGACGCTGAGCGGACTGATTTCATTGTTGCGGTTAAAGTACGATGCATTAACTGTAACACCGCCTACCTGAACAGCCTGTTCGCTTAATTTTATTGAAACCTTGGTACTGCGTCCGGTGGATACTACAATATTCGTAGCGATATAGGTTTCATAGCCTATAAGAGTTGCTTTTAGACTGTATGTGCCGACTGGAATCCCTTTAATGCTGAAGCCCCCGGACGCATCAGACACTGATCCATAATTCGGCTGTTCTACAACCTGAATATTTACTGCAGGCAGGGGCTCTTGTGTTTTTGCATCTATTACAATTCCTGATATATCGCCTTTATAATTCTCTTCGGCAACTGCTAATGAAAAAAACAGAACAATAAAGCCAAAGCATAAAACTTTCATTTTAATCCTCAATGCTGTATTAGTGAATAATGAAACTGCTCATCTTTCTTTGTTTCGGAAAAAAAAATATCTGAATATCATTCCGTTTATGAGCATGCGATGATAAAAAACCCCTTCCTTTGTGTAAAAAAGCAACTATCTTCGGTGAAAACTGGCTTTTAATCGTAAAATGGCTGTTTTATATAGTAACAAATCCAATCGATAAAAATCTAATGCTGTAATCATCCACTTAGATATTTGAAACTTTATAGTTACCACTTTCGTTTCGCGTCAAAATGACTTCCCGCCTTCGGCATGATGTAACTATAAGCGAAACGTTAGACTTTAATATGTTAAAAATACGACTCATTTCTATGCGTGTTAGCCGTCGTTTCATTAGAACTCCAGTCCAACGCTAAAGTCGAAGCCGGAAAATTCAACTTTAATGTCGTCCTTATTATCACTGAAAGCCATTCCATCTGAATACCTATAACGAACTTGAGTAATCATACTCAACGATTCTGTAAGCTGAGAGAGCAAGCCTAAAGACATGTGAATGCCGTAACCTTTCCCTCTACGATTTGAGTTTTGATCAACACCATTCACTTTCACATTTACTTCGCTAATGAAGTATGAACAGCCTAATCCCACAACCGGTGTAAAACGTTCATTGAATGTTACTATTTTATATTCGTAACCTATTGAAACTGGAATACCTTGAAATTTCCAGTTAACAACCAAAAGAGAATCGCTCAATGAAGCTGATGATTTGATTAATTCTGTTCCAGTACTTATTGAGTGTTTGGAATTAATGGCGTAATGAAGTGAAATACCATAATATAAGTTCGGATTATTCTTCGTATAGAAAGAATTAGAAGGTCCGCCCCAAAATTTTGACCAATCAGAAAGGGGTAAATGAACGACTCCTACTGAGGATCGCACAGATAATGATTGAGCGTATGTACTGGTTGTATAACTGAGCAAACATGCAATGAGCAAAATTTTTAATGATGTTGGGGAGAATATTCTTCTCATTTTACACCTTTCTATATAAATAATGTTATTATATGGCAGTCAACCTAATGGCCGTTGTGTATCCTTTTCCCTAATGATGCCATAATAGTATAAGACAAACAGAAAATTATTTACGATGTAAATATACGTAAAGATAGACAGCTAAAGAAGAATCATGGTACGAATAGCATAAAAAATGGGACGAATTGAATAGCCTAGGGCTGAATGACCAATCAATACTATTCAAATTGCATTTGATTTATTCGTTCTTGAATATCCTTAGTGTAACTTCGCGAAACAGGAATTTCAAGCTCATAATCCTTTATTCTTACTTTATATCCTTGCGAGTTTCCTTCAACGGAAACAACCATCGAAGTATTCACCATATATGTCCTGTGACATTTAATAATTGTGCCGGAGGTTGTCACTTGACTGCCGATATTTTTAAAACTGTTTCTTAATAATGTTGGTTTAATTATTCCGTTTTTATTGGAATAGACCTCAACATAATTACCCGCAGATTTGATGAAGCATAATTCTTGATTATTAAATACTTTGGCATATTTACCGTTACTCTCGTGTAGCACTACTTTGTTATTATCACTTTTTCTTTTCTGGAGATTGTTTATCGTACGATTGATTTCATTTGCGGACTTTACATATTTTCGTAATCTTCTGTTTTGTTCTATAAAAATACCAATAATAACCGGGAATATACCGATTTTCAAGGTGTTTAATATTGCTTCAATTATGAGCAAACTATTAAATTCTGAATATTCAAAATAATAGAATAAGAAGGAATTCCCGGCAGAGATTAAAATTAAAAGGATTAAAATTGCTGCAATTTCTTTCTTAACAGTCCAGGTATTTTCGTTTATCTTCTTGGGACTAATCCTTGAAATAGTAAAGTTCGTAATGAATGAAATAATGAATGAAACAATTCCGAAACATAGAATTTCATAGGTATTCCTAAGAGTGTTTTCGCTTTCCGGGGAACTTAAAGGACTGAAAAGATAAAGAAAAAAGAAAACAAAAAGACCAATTGCAGCAGACTCCCAAATAATCGTGCGTATTTCATATCTAAATGAATATGGAGAGTTAAGAGTCTTTAAAATTGTTTTATATATACTCCTTGGCTGTAAATTCATTGCAGTAAGCTATTCTATTTTTCGTTTCTCTAATGCTGTTTTAATGAATAATGGAACTGCTCATCAGGCAATATTCCGAGAAAATCCCTTTATTCTCTCGTTTCAGGAAAAACTACATTTTTATATTACCCCGGTTGCGCGTATACGATATGAAAATACTCATTCCTTTGTATAAAAAGTAAAAAATTTCGGTGAAAAACGGTTTTTCATCGGGAAATGGCTGATTTCGTTAATTAATTTTCCCGAAAATTTATTCAGAGCATATTTATGTACGCAAAAAAATGAAAAAAGTTGCAATTATCCCAAAAACATTAATGAGAATGCACCTGGATGGTTGATTCCAAATATTCCTCCCGTTACATTATGCAACGATATCCGGATGCGTCTTTCAAGTCAAAGCATAAGAGGCCTGCCGATCAGATGAACTGGATTTTTCATATTAAGCGGTATGGAAAAAGAATCCTGCTGTACGATGCAGGAATTATAATCCTTATATATTTATCAGCTATCCTGATTCCTCTCCCCCAGCCGAAACCCTGCTCTCTGGTTGTTAAAGACCGTAAAGGCGAATTTCTTTCGGCTTATCTGGCCAGGGATGGTGTCTGGCGCATAAAAACCCGGGCTCATGAGATACCGTCCCGATTAAAAGATATTCTTATTCTTAAAGAAGACAAGTATTTTTTCTATCATCCGGGAGTAAATCCAATTGCTGTAATGCGCGCGTTAGTCCAAAATATTTCCGCGGGCAAAACGGTTTCGGGAGCATCAACAATTACAATGCAGGTGGCTCGGCTTCTTGAACCAAAAACCCGGACCATCGTCAACAAATGCATTGAGATGTTCCGGGCGATCCAGCTGGAAATACGCTACAGCAAAATGGAAATCCTTGAAATGTATCTTTCCACAATCCCTCTTGGCGGAAATATTGAAGGTTTGGAATCTGCCGCAATGCTTTACTATCAAACGCCGTTGGAACGTCTGAATATTGCACATCTTTTTGATTTAATAATTATTCCGAACAATCCGAACCATTTTCGGCCTGACAAGCATCCCGAGCGTTTATATCTGGAAAGAATAAAGCAATCGGATAAATACATCAAAAAAGGAATATTGACAAAGGAAGATTCTATTACAATTTTTCAAACACCGGCCGAAACTAAAAGGAACCAGCTTCCCCAACAGGCGCAGCATTTTTGTCTGCGGCTGAAGTCACAGTCATGCTTATCAAGCGATGTAATATCCACACTCGATTGGCAAGTACAGCAGCAGGTTGAAAAATTGCTGGTTAATCATTTAAGACCCTGGAAACAGCGCGGAGTACATAACGGCGCTATTCTTGTTATAGAAAACGCTTCACGCGATATTCTCGCTTATGTCGGATCGGATGACTTTTCAGACTCGCTTGCTCAGGGTCAGGTTGACGCAGTCCGTGCCGTTCGGTCTCCCGGATCAACCTTAAAACCTTTTCTATGCGCCATGCTGATGGATAAGGGATTACTAACTCCGAAAACCCGTCTGCTTGATCTCCCATATGACATAGACGGGTACAGCGCTGAGAATTATGATGGAGCATTTTCGGGATATGTTTTTACCGATGAAGCGTTAATGCGGTCGCTTAATGTTCCATTTATTCGACTTCTTAAAAACGCCGGTGTTCAACAATTCACATCTGTCCTCAGTACTGCAGGATTCCAATCTCTTCAAAACCAGCAGCAGCTCGGTTTAAGTATGATCGTAGGCGGATGCGGCGTTACATTAGAAGAACTTACAGCAGCATTTGCCGTTTTTCCAAACAACGGCAGTTATGCGCCTTTACAGTACATTCTTCGTGATATAAAGCCTCCTGAGTTCCAGGTTTTTTCTGCCTCCTCGAGTTTTATGGTAACCGAAATATTATCCGGTCTCGACCGGCCCGATCTTCCGAATAATTTTGAATCTGCTCTGAATCTTCCGCGTGTCGCTTTTAAGACCGGAACCAGCTACGGAAGACGCGATGCATGGACGATAGGATACAGCTCCGAATTTACTGTAGGTGTCTGGATAGGAAATGTTACAAATGCCGGCAATCCGGAACTTGCAGGAAGAAAAGCTGCGACACCGCTGCTTATTGAAGTATTCAATTCAATTACGCGTAATCCTAACAAATCCATTTTACCGATGCCGGATGACATTAACACACGCGATGTTTGTATTGAAAGCGGAAAGCTGCCGAATCAGCATTGCAAACATCTTATTGAGGATTATTACTCAATATCCAGCACGCTCCAGTATTACTGCGATATCGACAAGGAATATTTTGTTTCAGCAGACGGAAAATTCCAATATTGTTCTTCATGCCTTCCGCAAAGCAATTATCGGACTGTAGTATACCAGGATTATCCGCCCGAGCTGATAACCTTCTGGAAGCAAATCGGAAAACACCTTAATACACCTCCCAAACACAATCCGAGCTGCGATCGATTTTTCAGCGGCGACGGTCCTCATATACTGAATCCCTCAAAGGGAACGACATATTTTATTTCATATAGAAATCAAAAAATACCCTTTCAGGCCAGCTCGGGAGTTGATGTATGCGACCATATATGGTATATCGACAGGAAATTCTTCGGCAAAAAAAAATCCGGGGAAAAGTTCTTCCTGGAACTCGAACCTGGAAATCATAATGCAAGTTGTGCAGATGAAAAGGGACGAATATCGACAATTAATTTTTACGTTACTTCACTTTTTTAAATTCATAAATAATCAGAGGGGTTGCAATGCAGACACGGTTAATTTTTGTTTTCCTTCTTGCGGGGATACTGTTCCCGTCTTGTTCAAAAAAAGATCCTCAGGCAATTTATCTCGAATCAGATCTGCCGTCGGGAATAATTGCACAGACCGCCGTCTTTGAATTTATATTCTCACGGGGTATCGTGCCGAGTGACTCTGTAAATCAATGGACCGTATCCCGGTTTATCGAATTTACCCCGCCAATAGAAGGCAAGTTTGTCTGGCAGGATACATCAAGACTAATTTTCAGTCCCGACGTTTCACTTCCCGGCGATACAAGATTTAAAGGGCATATAAACGGAGAACTATTAGTCCAGACAGCAGGTGCGTCAGGTTATCACGGGGATGAAGATTTTGAGTTTGAGACAGGGCCGTTTACTCTGCTGAAAGTTGATTTTTTCCATGATCGAATTTATGAACGAAAGGTGGTGGGGATTCGTGCAAATCTCGAATTTTCATATGCAGTAAATTCCGAAGAAGTCGGGAAATATCTGGAAATTCTAATAAACGGGGAGAAGCACACGGCATATAAAGTTATTCCGGCAGTACAGAGTAAGACAATCGCCGTTGAAATAGGTGAATTACAGAATCCTGAAGAGAAAAAAGAAATACGAATCAATTTCTCCGAAGCGCTGGTTTCATCAGAAACAAATACCGGAATACGGATGGAAAGGCCTTTTAAAGCGACTATTCCGCCTATTGGCGAGATGCAAATTTTTGGACATGAATTCGGCTTTGACGGCACGCTTTCATGGATCGATATAAAAACATCGCAGGAAGTGGAATTGTCAGGTGTTAAACAGCATATAGAGCTTACTCCGAAACGGGAATTTAAAGTGGAGAAAAGTCCTGAAACAGGCTTCAGACTTATAGGCAATTTTGAACCCGGTATACTTTTCAATCTTATGATCAAGCAGGGATTGGAAAGTGTTCTGGGAGCAAAAACCAAGAATTCTTATGAGGCAGATGTTATCATCGGCAACATAAAACCCACATTTAAATTTGCGTCTCCTTCGGGTGTCTATATGCTTTTAAGCGGTCAAAAATCCATCGAAGTCTCAACAGTTAATCTTACAGAGCTTCAGGTGCGTGTCAGTCAGATTTTTCAGAACAACCTGGTTCACTTCCTGAACCAGGGTCGGTATTATGATTATGATTACGATTACTACGAAGACGGAGAATACTCTTATCAGAGAAAATACAGGTATTCCGTAGGAAATTTCGGCAGGATGCTGGAAGACAAGAAAATATCGATCGCCAGTTCTGCCAATAAAGAGATTTCAACACAGATAAATCTTTCTCCATACATTAAAACCGATTATAAAGGTTTTTTACTTGTAGAGATAGCAAATCCGTCTGAATCCTGGCGATCAACAAGTAAACTTATTTCAATTTCCGATTTGGGAATTATAATAAAAAGGAGCAGCGATGAACTGCTTGTTTTTGTTGTCAGTCTCGAATCAAATAAACCGGAATCAGGAGTCAATATCAGCCTGATTTCAACTAACAACCAAATTATTGCGGCACAGCAGACGGACGGAGACGGGGTGGCTAAATTTCAACCGTTAAGCTCAGTAATGAAAGGTTTTGATTTAAAACTTATAACTGCGGAAAAAAACAACGATTTCAATTTTCTGAATTTATCTGACTACCGCATAGAATCATCGCGTTTTGATGCCGGCGGAAAGGAAGATATGCAGGGAAAATATGACGCCTTTATGTACGGAGACAGGACTCTTTACCGTCCCGGCGAAACTGTTTACATAAGCGGCATAGTTCGAATCCTCACACAGGATATACCGAAAGAAATGCCCGTGCAGATCAAGGTATCAAATCCCCGCGGTGCCAGAGTTACAGAAATCCGCAGAACGCTTAACGAAGAAGGTTCATTTGAAATCCAGTATCCGACACAGCCGACGGCATTGACCGGCGAATACCGTTTTGATCTCTATACCGGCAACGACCTTTTCCTGTCGACATATCAGATAAGCCTTGAAGAGTTTGTGCCCGACCGGATGCGTTTGAATTTAAAAGCATCAAAAGAAAAAGCGGAGCCGGGAGACAGAATTACATTTGACCTGCAGGCATTAAATTTCTTCGGACCTCCGGCAGCCGGACGGAATTTTGAACTGGAAGATAAATACGAAGTGATTCCAATCATATCAAAAACATTTCCGGATTTCCGTTTTGCAGATGATGCCGTAAAGAAAGGACCGGAAGACGTTCATGTAATAGAAGGAGAAACCAACAAGGAAGGAACTGCTAAAGTAACTGTCGACATTCCTCATAATGCTGCATCTCCGGGTTTGCTTTCTCTTCGAGGGAAGGTAGCCGTTTTCGATGAATCGGGCAGACCCGTACATCAGATAGCACGAGTTCTTGTATATCCAAAAAAATATTTCATCGGCATTCAAAATACGAATCCGTATTATATTGTTCCTAACTCGCCGATGAAAATCCGTGTTGTCGCCGTCGATGCATCGGATAATGCAATCGAGGGAATGAAAGTGAAGGTGGAGGTTGTCAGGCAGGAGTGGCATTCCGTTCTTCGCAAACATCAGGAATCAGGCGGATTGCGTTATGTTTCCGAACAGCGCGAGATTGTTGAAAGTACTCAGCAATTGACATTAAAATCTGCGCCTGTCGAATGCTCATATCTGGCACGCCGTTCCGGCGATTACCTGATTCGTGTATCCAAACATGATGACCAGGGTTACAATCAATTTCATTTCTATGCATACAGCTGGGCTACATCTGACGAGACATCATTTGCAGTCGATCCTGAAGCCCGTGTCGATATTGTCCTGGACAAAAAAACCTATGCCCCGGGTGAAAAAGCAAGAATATTGTTCCAGACGCCTTTCAGCGGAACAATGCTTGTTTCAATCGAAAGAAATAAAGTATTTACGTATAAATATCTTGAAGTAGAAAAAAATTCTGCTTCAATGGAATTCAGAGTCGGCGATGAACATCTTCCGAATGTCTATGTAAGTGCAGTGCTTTTCCGGAAAATCAAAGATCTGAACATTCCGCTTCTTGCAGGCCACGGTTTTATGCCACTTATGGTCAATAAACCGGAAAATAATCTGAATGTTTCAATATCTGCACCCGAAAAAATCCGTCCACGGACAAAGCAAAAAATTACAGTAAGTATAGCCGGTGGAAATGACGTGTTTTTCACGCTCGCGGCAGTTGATGAAGGGATACTTCAGATTAAAAATTACGGGACCCCGAATCCGCACAAATATTTCTACGCAAAAAAATCCCTGCAGACAATAACATACGATTTCTTCCGCGATCTGATACCTGAACCGAAGCGCAAAAGCAGTGCAGGAGGCGGAGAAGATGAATTAACACAGAGAGCCGGGATTCCCTTGGCAACAAGGTTCAAACCGGTCGCGTTATGGTCGGGAATTCTCAAGACAAACAGCCGTGGAAATGCAGATGTAACACTCGATATTCCGGAATTCAACGGTGAGCTGCGGCTCATGGCCGTTGCTTATAAAGGCGACCGTTTCGGATCAGACCAGAGGCCTATGAAAGTTGCCGATCCTATCATCATCACTCCGGCACTGCCCCGTTTCCTGACGCCTAACGACATTATTACTATGCCTATAACGGCATTTAACACAACGGATAAAAATGTTAATCTTAATTTCGAAATCAAAACCGAAGGCGGAATTACAGCCATGCAGCAATCGGCTTCGCTTGAAGTGGGCGGCAATCAGGAGCGTTATATTTCTGTTATTCTAAAAACATCGGATGTTGTCGGTAAAGCCGTAGTACGGGTAAAAACAAAAGCATTCGGCGATAATTATGAATCAACGACAGAAATTCCGGTGCGTCCGGCATCCGGATATGTTATTGAAAGCATAAACGGTTATGTTGAAGCGGGTAAATCAATAACTCAGACTATTCCCGACATATTTTTCCCTTACGGACAACGCGGCCATGTTTTTGTAAGCCCGTTCCCGGTAGCAAATTTTGCCAAGGAGTTGAAACATCTGATCGGCTACCCCCACGGCTGTATAGAACAAACAACTTCGAAGGCATTTCCGCAAATTTACCTGCGCGATATCGCATTGCTTATGGATCCAAGCATCCTGGAAAAAGGAAGCCCGTCATATTTTGTCAATGAGGCCATTACAAAAATAATCGGTATGCAGATGAGCGACGGCGCTTTTTCTTACTGGCCGGGAGGAGATTACGCTAACGATTGGTC
>JAFGLB010000134.1 GCA_016928255.1 Bacteroidota bacterium | reverse complement strand
TCATACAGGATCGTTCAAGGATCTTGGAATGACAGTCCTTGTCTCTGTCGTGAAGCAGATGATGGCTGACGGAAAACCGATTCGTGCTGTTGCGTGCGCCTCGACCGGAGATACATCAGCTGCACTGTCTGCCTACGGTGCTGCAGCGGGAATTCCGACAATCGTTTTTCTTCCGAAAGGAAAAGTATCGACAGCACAGCTGGTTCAGCCGATAGCAAACGGCGCGACGGTGCTGTCGCTGGACACCGATTTCGACGGATGTATGCGTATTGTGCAGCAAATTACATCCGATAATTCGATCTATCTCGCAAATTCCATGAACTCGCTGCGGATGGAAGGGCAGAAGACAGTCGGCATCGAAATAATTCAGCAGTTCAACTGGGAAGTTCCGGATTGGATGATCATACCTGCTGGAAATCTCGGCAACATAAGCGCGCTGGGCAAGGGATTGCTTATGATGCGCGATCTCGGGTTGATAAAAAAACTTCCGCGAATAGTCTGTGCCCAGGCGGCGCATGCCAATCCGCTGTATCTGAGTTTTAAAGGCGGATATAAAAAATATGAACCGGTCCAGGCAAAGAAGACTCTCGCTTCTGCAATACAAATTGGTGCACCGGTAAGTTATGAGCGGGCTGTAAAAGTATTGCGGGAATTTGATGGAATTGTTGAACAGGCGACGGAACATGAACTTGCCAATGCAGCCGCGCGTGCGGATAAAGCGGGATTATTTACATGTCCTCAGACAGGCGTTGCTCTGGCTGCGCTGCAGAAAATGATAGAACAGAAAGTCATTAAGAAGAAGGATCGAGTTATTGTGATATCGACGGCGCATGGATTGAAATTCTCACAGTTTAAAGTCGATTACCATGAAAAGACGCTTCAGGATGTTGATTCCCGCTATGCGAATCCGCCTGTGTTACTGCCGGCGGATGTAAGTGAAGTAAGAAAGGCGATCGATAATATAATTGACAATTAATTTTGTTTTGCGGAGCCTCTGAATATGGCAAAAACGGATTCTGGATGTTGCCGACCCTTATTTTTGTTAAGCGGAATAGTTTTATTTTCAGTTCAGATTTTTACGAGTAATTTGTCTGGTAAAACATTTTTTATTTCCGCAGATGGAAACGATAATAGTAACGGAATATCAGAATTATCGGCCTGGAAAAGCATAACCAAAGTTAATTCATATACTTTTTATCCTTTAGATACGATCCTATTCCGGTGCGGAGATACGTTCTTCGGCCAAATTAATCTTTATCAGTCCAATATTGTTCTGGGTTCATACGGCTCCGGGCAGAAACCGATCATAACAGGCGGCGAACGCCTCGCCGGATGGGTTCGCAGAGGATCTTTTTATGTTACAAAAGCATCCTCGCAGGTAAAAAATCTTTTTGCTGATGGTCTACAGATGACGCTTGCCCGCTATCCGAATTCAGGCTTTATATTAATTACACGAAAAAAAAATAATAAAACATTTACATCGAAGGATATTACTCAGGCATCAGAATATTGGAAAGGTGCTAACTGCAGGATAAGAACTAATGTCTGGGCGTTCGAGATACATACCGTATTAGCTCAAACCGGAAATGAAATCGTTCTTGAATCTGCGCCTCGTTTTGATAGATTTAAGGAAAAATGGGGTTTTTATTTAGACAATAAATTAGAAGCGCTGGACAAAGAAAGCGAATGGTATTGTGATCCGAAAACCGATTCTGTTTATTTCTGGGCTCCTGGTAATGCAGATCCGAATACTATGATTGTTATCGGCAATATGCTTGATTACGGGATAATCAGTTCTGCCAGTGCTGTTACCGTAGCGGGTTTAGAGTTTTGTAATCAGTGCCGGACTGCACTATCTTTTTCAGGAAGAAATGTTAATCTGAGTTCCAATAAAATCCACAGCGGATTGACCAGTGGAATCGATATAAAGGGAGTTAATTGCATTATCGCTGATAATATTATTCAGTATTTTAACGGCAATGCTATTCATTTATTTTATACAGCAAAAAACGGAAAAATATATAACAACACAATTAAAAATATTGGAATGGTAAGAGGATACCAGAGTTTCCCTGCAGCTTACGGAATTTTATCGGAAGGCACTTATTGCACCATTTCCGGCAATTACATTGACAGTACCGGATACAATGGTATCTACGCATTTTCGCATGATTTTGTTCAGCAAAACATTATAAAGAACACGATGATTACATTAGCCGATGGCGGTGCAATTTACACCGGTTCCAGCAGCTCACATGTAATAATCAGTAACAATATTATCATGGATGTACATGGAAAAAGCGAGGGTGTACCCGGTTGGCGCGGTATTAATGAGAGTTGGACATCTGCCATGGGTATATACCTGGATGCTGGAAGCAGTTATTGCACTGTCAAAGATAACACAATTATCCGGGCAAAGTCCATGGCTCTTTTTGCAGGTTATAATACTAAAAACCATACGATTTGTAACAATACTGCATATGATTGTGCATCGAACGCCGGCGGATTTTTTGTCCATATAGTTATGAATACTCCGGATAATGCTGGGCATGTAATTACGAAAAACGTTTTCTATCCGACTTCCAGCAAGCAGCGTTTGTTTCAATTTCAGGATTTTTCTGCAACTTTACATTCGCCGGGAGTCATTGACAGCAATTATTATTTTAATTCACATGGAAATACACGCCCGTTTGAAACACTCCTGCAAAAAGCCAGCGGCTGGTCAGAGACCTATTACACATTCCCGCAATGGCAAAAAACAACAGGCTTCGATGCGAATTCAAAATATATTATTCTTAAATCCTCCAAACTTGATACGATATTCGTAAATTATACTGCTCTTCCCATAACTATAAACCTGCCTTCTGTCATTTATTATGACCTTGATAACAACAGTGTTGCAAGGTCGTTTACTCTTGCACCTTTCTCGTCTAGGGTGCTGATTAAAGCCAAGGGGAAATGAAGTCGCCCCAAAATCATTCAATCCGTTAATATCTTATTATTATATGAATTTCAGGATGGCGCTTTTCTCATCAAATCGCCTGTTTCGAAGTGATTCCTTCCGGATATTGCATTTCAAAAATTATTTGTTTACTTAAGCAATATAAATACAACTTCATTAAAGGTATTATTACTGGAGTTTAAAGCGGTTACTGAATATTATTCCTGTTCATTTCAGGAGGGATATTAATATGAGAATGGCAGGTTCGAAACCTTGGCGTTACTCTGTACCTTTCTATATTACCGTACTGGTGTCCCTCAACATCTTTACATATATCGTTTATGGACAAACGTCGTACTATGTTGCTGCAAACGGCGATGACGGGAATAGCGGTACGTCGAGAACATCGGCGTGGAGAACCATAGCCAAAGTAAATTCAGTTACATTTGCATCGGGGGATGCAGTATACTTCCGGGGAAGTGGAGACAGGTTCTACGGCCAGATCGCAATCAAC
>JAFGLB010000133.1 GCA_016928255.1 Bacteroidota bacterium | reverse complement strand
GGTCGTCTTCAGACAATTGGTCGCCCAAATAAAAGGAAAAAGATAAGGACATATGCAGATAGTGCATATTTTAGTAAAGGACCATCAGTGTGTTCGTTCATGAGCTTTAATGCAGAGCCATTTGAAAATAGAATTATAGAAGAAATCAAAAAATCAATTCGGTCTCAGTCTACAATAGAAACAGTGAAAAAGACTGTCAAAGCATATTTCAACCGGAATATAAATAATAGTGAAAATATCTCTAGGTCAATTGAAAAACAAATACAAGACAAAACGAATCGTATAAATTCATTATTAAAGCTTGCTGAAGATGGCATTCAGTTAGATACGATGGCTACCAGGATAAAAGAATTGCAGCAAGAGAAAAGAGAACTGGAGCAGGCAAGGCAGGAAGCAACAATTTCTGAAACACATAAATCTTATGATTTAAATATTGAAAAGAAGGTTGTAGAATTCTTCAATGAATTTGAAAAGAATTTTGAAAAGGCACCTATCAGTGAAAGAAAAGTATTAATACATCAAATGATAGACCGAATAGTTATAGACAAAGAAAAAAGGATAGCGAATTGCTATATATTGAAATTGCCAAAACAGGAATTACAGATATTGCAGGCAAATCATAAGGGAAATGGTACACCCTTTTTGATTGTGCCCCCAACGAGATTCGAACTCGTGTTCCAGGCTTGAAAAGCCCGTGTCCTAGGCCTCTAGACGATAGGGGCAGATTAATGAAGAATGATGAATTTAGAATGAAGAAAAACATAATTATTTTTGTTGGGCTGTTTTTGCGGATGCGACAAAAATTGCAATCAGCTCATCTGCTTCTTTATGCAGTTCCGTAAATACTTTTTCTTCAATCAATCGCAATTCAAAGAACAATTCTAACCAATACTGCGTTTCATCCGCTTCTTCAAGCGCAATTTTTATTTTTGAAATAAAATCCGCTCTTGATCTCGCCCTGCAGGCAGATCGGTAATTAGCACCAACAGATGAAGCAGAGCGTATAATTTGCTTTTTTAATGCATCAGATTCAGTTGTCTTCTTAACCTCCCAGAGACTCCTGATTACTGAAAGAGCAAATCTTTTTGTCCTTACCTTCAAATCTTTCAATGGATCTTGGCGCATATCCATTCTTGATCTTTTTTTGTTTATGTTTCAAATGGAGCTTAAGACAATTCTTCATTCTCCATTCTTAATTCTTACTTCTTCTGGGTGACCAGTGGGATTTGAACCCACGACCTCCAGGGCCACAACCTGGCGTTCTAACCAACTGAACTATGGCCACCATTACGAATCTAATATTTTAACGGCTCGCATAACCAATCCCGATTCGCTATCGCTCATCGGGATTCTCAATTTTTCATATAACTTAATTTCGCTGCGCTCATTAAGTTATGAAAAATTGGAACTGAACTCCCGATTCACTGCGTGCATCGGGATTCTGAATTTGACGGCATACTTAGCTTCACTACGTTCGCTAAGTCTGGTCAAATTCGAATATGGCCACCATTTCCAATTTCACATAACTTAATAAACGAAGTGCAATTAAGTTATAAGTGAAATTGAGAATCCCGCTAGACCGCCAAAGGCGGTGAAAGCGGGATAGATTTAAAAGAACACAACTCTGCGGTTAGAAATCGCTCCAGATAAAAATCTCTCGATTATTTTAAAAGAACAATATCTTAAAAGGACTCCACTTCAGGAAATACTTGCTATATCCCGCCTGCCAACTTGCCCGCCGCCTCTCATTATCCACTGTAATGAATATGTTTGAAAGTACCAGCAGAAGTGCTCCCAGCACGCAAGCAGGGTAAATATTACCTGAATCCTTCAGCCGCCGTCTAAATAGACAATAAAGCCCGTTATTTTCATAACAGGCTTACTGTACATAATGTATAATACCAAATTTTTCGCGCAAAGGCAAGATTATTTTCGAATCCTGTGCATTATCATCATTCTCAAATATTAGAAGCATGTATAGCATTTGAGAATATCTACTGGTAAATTATAATAAATATGCCAATTAAAAAGAGATTTTGACACTTCCCGGATTTTTTTAGCGGTATGGGAATTGAATCAGCACATTTGTTGTTTTGTTATTAAAGAGAAAGGAAGAAATTACTGTGTATCGTATTGTAAAAAAAGAAAACCTGGCGCCTACGGTTGTAAAATTCGTAATTGAAGCGCCGTATGTGGCAAAAAAAAGAAAAGCAGGTAATTTTGTTATAATTAGAGTAAATGAAACCGGCGAACGCGTCCCTTTTACAATGGTGGATAGCGATGTAAAAGAAGGTACTGTCACTTTAATTGTACAAGTCATGGGCAAAACCACAAGAGCATTTGCCGAAAAGAACGCGGGCGATTCTATATCGGACCTGGTCGGCCCTCTGGGAAAACCAACCCCCATCGAAACAGGCAAAACAATAGCCTGCATCGGCGGCGGTGTGGGAACAGCGGAATTATACCCGATAACAAAAGCACTAAAAGAAGCAGGCAATACCATATATTCAATTGTAGGAGCCAGGTCAAAAGAACTGGTAATACTTGAAAAAGAAATGGAACAAGTATCCGATAAACTGTATATAACTACAGACGACGGCTCTTACAAGCGAAAGGGATTTGTTACCGATCAGCTTAAAGAATTGCTGGATGCGAATCTGGGCATAAATATGGTTTATGCAATCGGCCCTCTCCCAATGATGAAAGCTGTATCCAATCTTACCAGACCTTATAATGTTAAAACGATTGTAAGTTTAAATGCGATAATGGTAGACGGAACCGGAATGTGTGGCGGATGCCGTGTGTCGATCAACGGAAAAATGAAATTCGCCTGCGTGGACGG
>JAFGLB010000013.1 GCA_016928255.1 Bacteroidota bacterium | reverse complement strand
AGGTGAAAGACCAATTTTATTTGCATCCCACCACGAACCCTTCCGGGCTTTCAACATTGGTTTGTGGCTGCCCCAGTGACGCAGGTCGGGCGAATATGATATCCACATGTGAGCACCCTGAGCACTCACGGGGCGATGGATCAAGGCCCAATAATCACCGATTCGATGCGGCAGCAAGGCAGCATCTTTGTCATCCGGCTGCATTATCAATCCAAAACGCTCGAAGGTATTAAAATTTTCCGTGAGCGCCAGGGCTACACCGGGACCGTCGCGCGTGTAGGCGGTATACACGACTGCAAATTTTTTTAATTCCGGTACAAACGTAATACGCGGATCTTCTATACCCCAGAGTTCTTCAGGGAAATGTTCAGGATCCGCCATGAACGTTGGGTGAGAATCAATCTTCCAATCATCCACACCGTTTGCCGAGCGGGCAGCACAGAGATGCGAATGCCCGCGCCGATCCTCCGCACGACATAATAAGAGGGTTGTTCCATCCGCCAATAAAGTTGCGCCGGGATTAAAGACGCTGTTAATTGGATACGGCCAATCGGCGGATATGAGAATAGGATTAAGGTTATGACGATGAAAAAGTTCTAAATGTTGATTGTTCTTTTTAATAATACCTCCGTAGATAACTGTGTTTGTTCGGCTAAACGCAATTCCAATAACGACTGAAGAAATGCCAGAGTAGACTCTGCTCCCTGATTTTCGTTAGGCCGATCAGGGTGCAAACCGTCGCGGCAGCCGCCTGTTGTTGCATCATACAAAGGAAGCTTCAAATCGTTCCGCCCGAGGAACCATTCAAATGCCCGCTGTGCTTCTTTGTTCCAGCGTTTGTCTCCTGTAATTTTAAATGCTTCGAGACAAGCCGAAACCGTCGTCTGTGCTTCGACCGGCTGCTGATCAAAGCGGGCATGTTCTTTTCCAAATTCATAAAATCCATTTGATCCTATTGGAACAAAATGTCCCTCACTTGAGCATTGCAAAACAGACAGCCAATGTAACGACTCCAATCCGGCATTAATCATTGCGCTATTCGGAATTGATCTGCCGCAAATTAGGAGAGCATGAGACAGGGCCGCATTGCAATACGTAAGCTTTTTTTCGAACCAGCACCAATCTTCAGAACGATTGTCTTGATATGATCTTAAAAGCCGGCCAGCCAATTCTTCACTGACCTGATTAGCCCTCCGATCACCGGAATATTTTTGTGAATACTTGGAAATACCGATAAGCGCAAATGCCCAGGCACGCGGGCTCGTTGTGTCAAGGATAGAAGGAAGGGCCTGTTCAAACAACCAGCCGGCCATACTATTGAACGACGGTGTCGCAGAATGACTCAACACGGTTCCTAACGCCAACAGCGCTCGTCCATGACTATCGTCCGAGCCGGCATCTTCTGACCACGTACGTTGATAATTCATGAAATTTCGAAAACGTTTATTCTGAGAGTTAAATGCAAATCCAAGGAAAGCGAGATAGCGGGAAGCTAATCCTTCACTCTCCTTGTTCCCCAGTTCATCTAAGAGCATGCTCACCAGAAGGGCGCGTGCATTGTCATCGGTTGTATACCCGTGAGAATAGTTAGGTACAGTAAAAAGAGCATGCTGCAAAATTCCTGTTTCATCTGTCATAACATGTAAATGATTCAATTGGAGCGGGGGTAATTCACTCGGATATTTATCAAGTGCTCTCGAAATAAATCCCGGCGGTATATAATGACGACGTTCTGTCCGGGCGCGTTCAAAACTTTCCATATAGCGTTTCGCCACTTCAGGCCAAATCATTGCTCTTCCAAACATGTATGCACGTTTGCGCATTGCGTGACGCTCAGCTTCATTACCCAGCAAGTTTATCACTTGCTCAGCCAGGGCCGCGGGATCACGGAACGGAACAAGCACACCTCGTTTATCGGCAAGCATTTCTTGTGCGTACCAATATGGTGTAGAGATGACCGCCTTACCCGCTCCTACCGTATAAGCAAGTGTTCCAGAAACGATCTGTGCCTCGTTAAGATAGGGTGTAATATAGATATCAGCGGCTCCGATGAACTTCACAAGCTCTTCCAAACTGACAAAACGGTTGTAAAAGATTACATGACTTTCTATTTCCTTCTGTTGAGCTAACCTTTGAAGAGAGAGCCGGTACGTTTCGCCCTCATGCTGAATAACTTGAGGATGTGTCGCTCCAACGATTATATAAACAATGTCTGGATAATGGGCAACAATATCCGGCAGGGCTGAAATAACATTCTCAATTCCTTTGTTCGCTGAGAGTAAACCAAAACTAAGTAAAACGGTTTTACCCTCGACGCCAAAAAGGTCTTTATTGAAACTCGGATCAACAAACGCCACATCGGGAATGCCGTGCGGAATTAGATCGATCTTTCCCGGCAGAACATGATAAATTTTTTGCAAATATTCAGATCCGCGTTCGCTCATGACAACCAGCCTGTCTGAGAGAGCGGCAACTTCTTCCAGTACCAATCGCTGGTCAGGAGTTGGGGAGTTGAGTATGGTGTGCAGTGTTGTGACTATCGGCATTCGCAGATCACGCAACAGCGTCAGAATGTGGCTGCCCGATTTCCCACCGAATATTCCATATTCGAATTGCAGGCATACAAGATCGACATTGTTGATATTTAGAAAATCTGCTGCACGTGTGTACGAATGGATGTCTTTCTCCGTCAGCTCAAAGCGAACCCGAGAAGGATATTCATAACCAGCTTCAATATCGTTTACCGGCAGGGCAATACATGTAGTTTCTATATATACCGAAGCAACAGCCTCGCATAAATCAGTAGTAAAAGTGGCAATTCCGCACTGGCGCGGCAGGTAATTGCCAATAAATGCAATACGATTAATTTTTGATCCAACTGTATTATCTGTCATTAAAGAAGTGTTCCTCGCTGATTCAGCTCATCCCTGCATCATTTTCTTTTCCTTGACGATGCATCTAATTTCGTTTTTCTCTTGGCAGATTTATTCTTTTTATTTAAAGTTCTATGCAACCTTATTAACTCGCCGTTGGCATCTTTAAGCTTATTAACAATAATTTTGTATTCATCTACATTATGATTTGCTTCATCTTTGGCTATTCCGTATTTCTCCTGAAGCTTTCCAACAAGCTCTTCATACCTGCCCAAAATTGCCGAAAGTTCGTCATTCATCATTCTTCCCCAATGATAGACGGCTTTTCCCCTCCTCTGCTTCCATTGTCCTTCTAAGCGATCCCAGTTCACAAATTATCTTTCTTAACGTTAGAATTATTATACTTTACATATATATAATTCTTCCTCTTCCGGAGTGAAATGGTTGATTTCTCCCTCAGAATTTGTATCAGGATACAAATGATTTACGCTAACGGGAATCGCCCAAAAGGATGATAAAGTAATTAATCCTTTTTGTACATCTGCAGCCGATGTTGCTCTGCAGCCGAGACCGGCGTCCTGAGAATGGCAAATTTCAAATGGTAAATTGAAAATTGAAAATTGTAAATTTACAAATTCTCTGTAGCCGTCGCCGTTGACGTCGGATTCTCGCAAGCCATGATCAACTCTGTAGCCGATGTCGTTGACATCGGCCTTCTGACGGCCGTGATCAACGATCACGGCTACAAAAACATTTATTCTTTATTTATTAATCCGTCTCTTATTTCAGATTGTCCGGATCAAAAACAATTGTGGCGGGACCGCTTGTTACCGACATAGGATTAGAACAGCCCGATTTATTGGAATAAGGCTGGGCTTCCGGAGCAGTACCGTTGATAAGACCTTCGGCCAGCTGACGCATTGTTGTTATGTAAGATTTATCATAAGGCTTTTTTGCGTAAACATAATGACCGCAATAGACTTTTGTAATTCCGCTGTCCATAAGCTTTTCCATTTTAATGCATGAATTTACATATGTCTGCATCGGCGAAAGCGGCTTAAGCTGCAGCCACACATGATTCGCGCCGAAAGCATCACCGGAATAGCAGTTGCCTGTTTTTCTATCGAGAAGAACTATGGAACCCGGAGTATGGCCGGGCATATGGCTTACTTCGATTTTTGTCCCTCCCAGATCAAAAATATCTCCGTCTTTTACAAAATTAACCTTGCCTTCGTAACTTGGCAATATAATAGTGTCGGCAGGATGCATCCATATCTCATCAAAAAAATCTATATTCCCGGCATGATCGCCATGCGCATGCGTGATTACTACCATAAGAGGTTTTTTGGTGATACCGCTGATAACTGTATCGAGATTCTTAAATCTGGCTCCTGTATCTATGAGCAATGCTTTTTCAGTCCCTTTCACAATATACAGGGTATCCGCGGTTTGTTCTATAGACTTTGAACGATCTGCAAAACATACACACTCTGTCGTTCAAAAAGTTGCCACAATAACTGACTTTATCATAATTCATTTTATTTATTTAAAAGATTTGACTTTATTGTGAAGATTATTTAATATAAATCAAGCTAACGCATTATGTAAAAGTATATTAGCGCCAAGCCTATTTGAATTGTTTTTCTTATCAGAAGAAATGTAAATCATTCTAGGCATAGTAATGGGTAAAACGGATAGGATACCACTTCATTCACGTAAAGCAATCGCGTTGTCCATAATTGCATTTATAATAATTGCCGGTTGTTTTGGATATCTTTATATACAGAATAATTTTATTGTTCAACCGCTTGCCATTGGCGATACTGTACCGCCTGCAGAAGTTCAGACTTTAGATGGAAAAGATGTTGCGATAAGATCCCTTATTAACAAGAAAACGATCATTCTATTCTTTTCCACAGGTTGTTCTCATTGTAAAGATGGAATGAAAAACTTACTCTTGTTGAAGCCATTAATCGATGATTCTATCGATATATTCTGTATTTCTATCGATGGTAAAGAAGAAACAATTGATTTCATCAAAGAGATGAATGTTGTCTTTCCTGTGTATTTAGACTTAAAGAATAAAGCAAAAGATGCTTTTCATGTTCTACCAATTCCAGTGATATATTTCCTCAATAAGGATTTTCAGATGGTTAGATTTATAGTAAGCACTCAAAGTGTGGTTCAATTGCAAAAAGCCTTTTTACAATTTAAAAACAACAATCAAGATGCGGGAATAAAACATTTATGAATAAAAAGAAAAAATATGCTCTCTTTGGTTTAATTGTAATGGTATTGATTGTTGTTGCTTTTATTGTTTTTGGATTAGAATCCCATAACTCAGGAAAAAATGATCAACATGCATTTTGGAAGACGCCTGGAGAATATCTCGGTAATTATGGAGTTGTTTTCCAAATGAACACAAATGAATGCGGGCCGTGTGCATTAAAAATGATATTTGATTATTACGATATTCCTATATCGCTGAAGAAAATTGAAACTGGCATAACGCTTACTGATAAAGGCACTTCTATGCTGGACTTAAAAAAGATTGCGGAGAAAAACGGCCTAAAAGCGGAAGGCTGGAGGTTTACGTTTAATGATTTTACGTGCTCCTCATTTCCTTCTATCCTCTATGTTAATAATAATCACTTTATAGTTGCTGATAGCGTAAGAGAAGATACTCTTTATTATCGTAATCCAGCGATGGGAAGAATGAAGATCGGGAAAAAAGAATTGTGCGAAATATGGAAAGGTGAAACCTTGGTGTTTAAAGAAAGCAAGTAAAAATAATCCTTGCCTGCTGGTTTGTTGATTATGAATGAAGATACTTCACTTTGGCTCGGCCGCCAAAGTGAAGTATTGGAGTTTATTGTTGACAGACAGGCCGCAGTGGGCGGGAACTTTAATAACTAAACAAAAAAACATACCTTTAAGGAGGATTTATGAAAAAGGTAATTTCGTGTATTCTAGTTCTATCTTTGGTTTTGGTAGTGACTGTTTCTGCCATGCCTAGCACACAAAATAGCTCTGTAAAAATGACTGACACCCAGATGATGCAATCTGTTGGTGGTTGGGATGGGTGGGCTTGCTTAGGTGATATAGCATATGGAGGATTCATGGGCGGCTGTGCTGGTTCTTATTTTGGGTTTTACGGAGGGCTTGCTGGATGCGCAATTGGTGCATTATATAATGGTTGGAAATCTGAAGCTTGCTGATGATCTAAAAAAAAGGGCTGCTTAAAAAAGAATGTTTTTAAGCAGCCCCAATATATTTATTGGATAAGTATCTATTATTAAGAATATATGGGAACTTCTAAGGGAATGAAAATATTGTTCGATCTAAATAGAATGCTTTTACGTCGTTTTTTGCAATGGAATCTTCGATATAGTGTGGTGATTGGTGTTGGTTGTCTTGTTGTATTTGGAATTAGCTATGGTCGGTTCGTTTTTCAAAAGATGGTTTTAGGGCAAGAGTTTTATAAGTCTTGGATGATGTTCTTTACTAGTTTAATATTCTTAAATTTTGTAATATTGGATTATAGGTATCGCAATCATTTCAGTATTTCTTTTTTTAAGATCAATCGTTTCCCATATTCACCTTTCCAGATGTTTTTCCTTTTTTTTAAAATTTCATTTGTCGACTTTCGAATATTACTATATTTTAACGGTATAGTGCCATTAATAATTGTAATTAAATTATTAGGCTTCTCTGACTTATTAGTTATTATTTTCACATTAGCTGTAATCTTATGCTTGATTTTCTTTGAAATTGTGTTCGCAGCAATATTTTTTTTTAGAGAGCAATTATCCGTAACCACAAATGCTAAGATTTCTGCATTTCTTTCCTTAAGTTGGTTCCCAATAATGTGGTTGAATGCCCAATATTATAGCTTACATATTCCAGTAGTGAATTTGCCGATAATGTTTTTACTGGCGGCTAAAGAAAATAATGTTTTTCTGTCTTTTGCATATCTTGGCTTATTATTACTTTTATGTTTTTTGGCTTTTTATTCTGGATACGTAGTGTCAAAAAAATATATTTAATGAAAATGATTATTTTTCAAATAATCCTTCTCATAAAGTATAGACAGATTATAGTCGCCCCTTTATTCTTAGGCTTAATAGTTGCCTCCATGAAATTATTATTATTATATCAAAGTATTGCAGTGCAAACTGTAATACCTCTATTCATTTTGTTCTTTTGCATATTTGAAAATAAAATTAATAGTCTTTTTGACATTACTAATAATGAATTTATGAAATATCAACTATTCCCTATTCACTTCCAATCTTTGGTAATTGCGAAAAATCTCGCAGCAGCCTTTGTTACAATATTCTGTTTGTTACTGTTTTCGTTTATTGTGTTTTTCATGTTTCAACTTACGACCTATAAAGTATTCTTAGCATTTACATATGGCTTAACAATTGTTTTTCCATTTATTATGCTTCGCAATATAACATCTTCTCGTCCTACAAAAAATAATTCTTTAAAATATGCATTTATAAATATAGTCATTAGCATCTTTGCTATTATATTATTTTCAATTCCATATTTCGTTATCAAAATTATTTTTAATACTGTCGTGTATTGTTATCCATACATACTTATCATGCTATTTTTATGGCGTTACATTTCAATTCCAGTTTCAGCAAAACAACTATCTAAAAATATTTATAAGATAATCGAGTTAACATGAACGTACTCACACTTGAAGATATTTCTAAAAAATATTTATTTGCTAAAAAATTAGCTTTAGATGACCTCAACTTATCGGTAAGTGAAAATAGTATTTTCGGTTTTTTAGGCCCTAACGGTGCTGGAAAGTCAACAACAATTAATATAATTGCTCGGTTGGTCAAAAAAGATACAGGGAAAGTATATTTTCGTAACCAAGAAATAAAAGATGGAGACTATGAATATAAACGACAAGTAGGTTTCGTATTAGAGCGCCCAACTTACTTCGAAAAGCTCACGGTTAAGGAATATTTGGAATTTGCCGGTTCTATGTATGATATTGAGAAAAACGAAATAAAAAAACGCGCACAAGAGCTTATCGAATTTCTTGAATTGAGCGAGAAACAAAATGAATGGATAGAAAAATATTCTGCTGGAATGAAGAAAAAAGTCTCTCTTGCCGCAGCAATTATACACAAACCAAAGTTATTAATATTAGACGAACCGTTAGAAGGCATTGACCCTATCTCAGCCAAAAGAATTAAAGATGTTTTAAAACAAATGGTGCAAAATGGCACAACAGTATTAATTACTTCGCACGTTCTTGATACAATAGAAAAACTGTGTGACGAAATTGCAATAATTAATAAAGGCAAATTAGTTTTTCAATCCAAAACAGAGGATATACGCAGCAAGATTAAAAATGAGATTACGCAAGAAACGTATCAATCGTTAGAAGAAATATTTATTGATGTTGTTGCGAATAAAAGCGAAGATAAACAAAAAGGGAAATTGTCATGGCTGTAGCGTTATCTAACATTATCAACATTTTTGCAACTCCAACAGATGTTTTTGAAAATATAAAGAAAACGCCTAAATGGCCTGTGGCATTTTTAATCATTTGTGCTGTGAGTCTCATATGTGGGTATTTTATGCTTCCATTTATCCAAAAAATAATGGAGGAAACATTTACAGTCAAAATGAGCGAAGAACAGGCACAAAAAGTTGCATCTACAACGTCAAGATATAGAATGTTTATGCGTCTTCTTATACCAATAACCTTCCTGCTAAAATGGTTGTTCATTTCTTCGTTTTTATATTTAGGTGCAATACTTTTTGATGCACAAAAAAACAACTTTAAAACTCTTTATGCGGTTGTTGTTTATTCAGAATTTATTTTGGCACTCATGGGAATCATTAATGTATTGCTCATACTCATCAAGGGTGTAGATGCAGTAAGCAACTTAACCGATTTGCATACAATAATAGGGTTAGACTTTTTCCTTGCTGACAAATCGCAGAATGTTCTTCTTTTTAATTTCTTAAACAACTTCAACGTATTTTCTGTATGGTACGTAGTCGTACTTACAATTGGAATGTCTGTAATTTGTCAGCTTAAAAAATGGAAATCTGCTGTTTTAGTTACATCTGTTTGGTTTTGGGGCGTTGGGTTCCAATTTGCGGTTGGTCTTTTATCCGAAAATATGCAGTTAATGATGGGGAGATAAATAGGAGTGTTTTCAGGGAGATTGGAAGAACTTAGGAAAGCTTTTGACAATTCCTTTATTGTAATAACTTGTTTAATAATATTCCTAACGATTTACGGATTTTTTAATTCAGGTCTATTCTTACTTGTTGTATTCTTTCTTTTCTCGTCAAAACACATCCTAGATGTTGATTTAGCGTCAGATACATATCAGTTTACTTTGTTTGATATTGCAATAGCAATGATCGCTGTTGTAGAAGTAATAAGTTATTTAACATCAATTTATAGAGAAAATAGTTATTATAGTATTGCCGATATCAGCTACTTTATTCTATTCTATTACTGGATTAAATTTAATCTAAAACATGAATATCAAATAAGGGCTATTTATATTTTTATTACTGTGCTAGGTGTATTTCTTTTCATTGATGGAATTATAGGCTTTTCTTCTAACTATTCCCAAATGTTGTCTGCCGGTTTATCAAATATCAATGATTTTAAGAATGCGTTTTCTTTTGGTGCTCCAATTGGTACTCCTACAGCAGAATGGAGCACTTTGTATCTCGTATGTCTTCCCTTTTCTATCATGTTGTTTTTTATTAAGTATAAAAAAGAACAGCCTTTTGTTTCAACTTTATATTTATTGTTGCCAATAATAATTTTAGTAATTCCAGTCATCTCCTGTTTCAGAGGAATGTACATAGCAATTGCAGCTTTTTTTGTCGTGGCAAGTATATTATTTATTATATATAAGTTATCATCGCTTAAAATAGTATTGTTTTTTAATGCAGCAATTATTCTTCCATTAGCAATAATATTTTTAATTTCACCGGTTCGCGATTCTGTTTTATCAACAGCTTCTATGTTCCGTACAACATCACAGATCCGGAGTTATGAAGGAAGAGAAAATTTATGGAAGACAGGCTTTATGATGATAAAAGAACATCCACTGACTGGCATCGGATCAAATAATTTTGCCATCGAATATGGAAAGTATAAGGATCAAAACGACAATGCTCCATTTGCAGGAAGGATTTTTAATTTCTTTTTACAGCTTGCTGTTGAAAAAGGATTGCCAGGGATTGCTGCATATTGTTTTTTAATTATTTCGTTCTTTTATGTTTCTCATCGTAAAATAAAATACTTAAAAGAATGGAATGAAAAAGCTTCTGTGATTTTAATGATGAGCGCTTTCGCGGCAATTCTTGTTCGGGATTTAAGTTATTCTTCAATTTTGTATAATAAAGGGGCACATCTTCTTATCTGGTTCATATTTGCTCATAACACACAATCACCTTATGGGAAAAAAGAACCCAGACATATTACCCTTTATTCAAAATTAAAAATCATAATCCCTTTTTTATTGTTCGGCTTAATATTTTTAATTATAGCAATAAATTCTTTAAAAAAGGAAAAAGCAGAAAGTTATTATCTCGATTATATTGAAAGTATAAACCATAATAATTATATCCGAGCAAAAGAAAATATAGAATCCGCAATTCGGTTGGCTCCGAATAATGCCTATTATTTATCTTCCGATGGATTGACAGAGGAAAGATTGATTGATAGAATATTTAATGTAGATACATTCTTAGCACATAATTATGTATTTAATGAAACAGAAGTCAGGCATATTGAAGCGAGTATTAATTATTATAGACAAGCTGTTATGATTAATCCATCGGATGATGAGTTTTACTATAATCTTGGGTGGTTATATTTATTCAATAAAGCTATTAATAAATCAGAATATTACTTTCAATATGCCATACAATTGAATCACAGTATTCCTGTTTATCATATTGGTTTAGGAATGTTTTATGAGTATGTCGGAAACATAGATTCTGCTTTTATAGAATACGGACAGGCCATTCAGCAGCAGCCCAGCATATTGGATTCGCCATTTTATTGTGATTTGCAAAAGCGATTCCCGGACAAATCAGTCATATTAGTACGTCACAGTATAGATAGCTTAGAAAATATATATACTTTGAAAAATGATCCATTAGCAGGCGCTCGACTTGCAAAATTGTATTTGTTTTGCAAAGAATATGAAAAATCTAAAATATTATTGAAATCTGTAACTAGCACTTTACCTAATCTTCCGCGCCCATGGCTTTATCTCGGCGATCTTTATCAATTTACAGATACGAATGAAATGCTGCGTTGTTATCAGAAGGCAGCTCTGCTTGATCAAGCTGATTTATATCCAGCATTACGATTAGGCGAATATTATGAACAACATAATCAAGTTAGTGAGGCAATAAAATATTATAAGAATGTTATTTCGGCTTCATTAATTCAACATTCTTTCCATGCAAGTAAAACAAGTGCTATGTACAATTTTACTTGTAAAGATCAAAGATCGATATTAAATAATTATTTAATTCCCGATGGATTTTTGAGTTATTGCTCCATGAACATCAAGCTTTCAAATATTTATGAACATCTATCAGAGTTATACTCAAAGCAGGGGAATATTATGAAAGCCAATGAATACAAATCGTTAAGCGAAAGGGAAGAATATTAATAAGTGATTTTTATAAAACTAGGTTTTAATGATAATTACAAGTGACAGCTATGTTTTATATTCGTCAGTATATTGTTAATTTACAAGAGATATTAAATGTTGCCAGTTATTATCAAAATATCCAACATCTATAATATTCCACAATTGATCTGATGCTTTTTCAAAAATCACAAAATCGTACCAACCTTCCGTAGATAAATTAGTTTGCGGTATAGTAAAATTCTCCCAATTATTGGATCCGACCATCACGATGTATTTTCTTCTATTGAGAGGATTAGGGTAAATCATTTCTATTCCAAGATCCCTGCCTTTGTATACTTTGCCGCACAGAACAATACTATCAGCATAAAACTTAAGCGGAATATTTGTAATAACATTCTTGATTAAACTATTGTTTTCAGGATTACCTATTAAGACTAAATTTAATTTATTAATATCTTCTTGATTTATTTGCGCGGCCTTTTTATAACGACATCCTTCTACAAAATAATCTCTTTTCCATGCACAATAAATAGAATCGCAGGGAGCGCTCATTTTATCTTTTCCCGAAATGATCGAATTTTCGCAGTCCGCAAGTATAAAGCCTTTAGAAAATGCATGCATAACAGGACCTTCTATATCATGATTTTTATACAAATCATAGTCGCTTGTTTCAGGGGTTATGTCCACAGAGATACTATTATTTTTTGCTAGCTGATTAAAAACAGTCTTTCCATTCGCTATTACTTTGACCGGTCTGGTTCTGTTTATTCCTAAATCCGTAAGCTGTATGCTGATTTTAGCTATATTTCTAGTTTCGACCTTTATTGTGTTATTTTGTTCATATTCGGCACGTATTTTGGCTTTTTCAGAAAATGATATCAGCCGCTCGATTGTGACCCAGTATGCCCGGTTATATTTTAACTGTGTAGTCGAAAAATCGATAATTTTTGGATTGGAATTTCTTTGCTTTTCTTTGAAAAAATCAAATACTGTATAATCTGTGCTTGTGATCTCGGGATTTTTATCATCATACGTTATTTTGAAGTATGGATTGACATTATTCTTTCTGCAGTTATCAACAAATTCTAAGGATTGTTTTTCAGGTACTTCACTTTTATTTCCATGAAGAATGTAGATAGGCAGGTTTAAATAATTCCCAGTAAATCTTAATGGAGTATTTTGTTCGAACCATACATCTGCTGTTTCATTTTGAATAGGAAGGAAAGACTTTGCTACTTTATTAAGATGGGTTATCGGAGAGAATATTCCGATTGCTGCAAAAAGTGATGGATAACGCATTCCCAATGTTAATGAAGACAGTCCGCCGCTGCACATTCCAGTCAGATAGATCCTGTTTTCATCAATATTATAATCTTCTCGAACGGCTTTAAGTACTTCAAAATAATCAGTTGTCTCAATTGGATTTTCCAGTGAGTAACCGCCGCGAGAATTTATCCACAACAGGATGCATCCATATTTTTCTGAAGCTTGAATCTGTTCCTGTTCAATATTAAGATTGGCAACATGAAAACTTTTCAGAAATGGTCTGGTTGGAGCTGTTTCAAAAGGGACAAAAACAACAACCGGAAGAGGTTTAGATCCATTTCCATATTTATGAGGTATGTAAATTTTGTAAAATTGCTCCTGATTGTCTATTTCGCTGAGAAATCCTCTAAGGTGTTTGCCTATTTTATGTTTAAAAGCATCCTTTCTATGCTCTAAATCATTAAACACATCTTCAAGTTCTTGAATTACGAAAACTAATTTACTTTGCCATGTAGGATCTTCTAATTTTTTGTTTTCAGGATCTATTAAATGTTTATAACGTATTATTAAAGCATTAAGATTTATCTTTGTTTTTTCATCTTTATATTGCCGACTTTTAGAAATATACCCCGGTAATAACGAGTCAGCGTCATTACCGTAATAAAATGATTGTTCATAATTAATTGTGTCCGTACATATTTTCGCTGAATATACTCCCTTTTTAAATTGAAACATATTAATGTTTAAGATTCTCTTTTCTTTTTCATTTTTTATTAATACGATATTCTTTAGATGGTCGCTTATTATTAATTTGCATTTTTGAGATGGAGAGGCGAATAAAGCAATATTGAAGTTAAGAGAATCTCCTGTGTGGTAAATCCAATTGTCCAGTATTTTTAAAGAATTGTTTTTGCTTAATATATCCTTAGCAGCCGTCAAGCTGTATATATTTATAAACATCCCCCAATCGTAGTGAATATTGTATACTTTTGCATAGAACAAATTTTTTCCTTTGTTTAAATGGGCCACTACCATATATTGATATTCCAATATACCCCCCATTTTAGCTTTGCTAATAATTACTTTATTATTTAACCAGGCAATCATTCCATCATCCATGCCAGCCACAAACAAAACATCTTGTTCTTTGGGGCTATATATTTCACAAAATGCATAGCATGTTGTGTTTTCCTTTCTTTTAAAAATATTTGAAAAATAAAAATATCTATTTGTATCATTTACAGATCTGTTTGTGAATTCATTTGTTAGTTGTTCAACATGAGTAGACTTGGATTTACTAATAGAAACAATATCGGAAGCTTCGATGCATCCTTCCGATAATCTGAAATCTTTTAGATAATCGCAGAATAGACCAGGATTTTCTGTCGATAAATCACTTTGAGTAAATCGTGTAGTATCATCAGGAAATGGTCCCAGTATTTGCCATTCTTTTATACTGATTTCAAAACCGGCTTTGGTAGAATCTAGAATAATTATTGGTAATTCTTTGTTTTTTTCTTCCTGATTACAGGAAAATAAAATTAAAGACAAGGGAATAACTAATAAAATGCTAATAAATTTGAACTTAAGAGATTTTATACTAGAAAAGTTCTGTATCAATAAAATTAAGTCCATAACTAATAGGCCTGTAGTCAGTAAATATAAAGCATTTATATGCCTTTAAGTAAAATAGAAAAGCAAATAAATCCTTGGGTGAAGACGCTAGATGAAAAATATAAGAAAGAATAATAATAAACAAACTTATATTAAATAATTAACGCTGTATATTCAATAGAATCCGTTATACCAAAATTACATCAATATTCTCACTCCACACTCTTTCTGTTAGACAGTCCCCGCTTTCATTGCTTCTATTTTTCTAAGTTTACCGGCGGGATTAAATATCCGCCCTATACGCAATTACCTTTTTTAAAGATATTCAAACTTTGGATATTTATTTATCAATAATTATTATATTCTTATTATACTGCTTGAGCTTCAATAAGTTGCAGCAGCAAGGTCGGAAATTCCGAAAATCTGCTGGAATTTTATTAAAATCAGATTCCGGGAAAAAAGCCGGATTCAGCAGTCACAATTGAGAAAGCAAATCCAATAAGCACCAGGTTTTTTAACAACAAATAAGGATAAGAAATGAAAGGCAAAATAAAATATCTGGCTGTAATTCTAACACTCTTGCTTTTAGTAATCGGTTTAAATGTATATCTTCAACAAAAGGAAGAAGAGACCTTAGTCCAAAAAATCGAATGCAAGGTAAGTTTTAAAGAAAAACTTCTTGCCGACCTGCCAAAAAATTTCAAGGATGAAGATTTGGATAAGCATGTGTTCAGTCCTGACGGCAGGAGTGTTGCCTACATTTTAAAAAAAGGAAACAAAGCAGCTGTAGCTGTAAACGATTCAGCAGGCATTGAGTATGATGAAGTTGGCCCGCCGCATTTCAGTCCCGACGGAAAAATCTTAGCATATAAGGCAAGGGTAGACAGTACTTGGATTATGGTTATAGGCGATAGGAAATCGGAGAAGTATGATGAGATTGATTGCCCTCACTTCAGTCCCGACGGCAGCAGAATTGCATACTGCGCAAAAAAAGATAATAAGTGGTTTACAGTTATCGACGATAAAAAGGGCGAAGAGTACGACAAAATTGAGGCACTTCAATTCAGTCCCGACGGCAGAAGGATCGCATACCGTGCAAACAAAGATAAAGAAGAGAATAAATGGTGTATAGTTGTTGACGACCAGAAGGGTGATAAATATGATTGGGTCAGGGATCCTCACTTCAGTCCCAACAGCAAAAGAATTGCATATTGGGCAAAGGAAGGCGACAAATGGTTACTGGTTGTAGATGACAAAAAAAGCGAAAAATATGACGAGTTTAGAGAGCCTCAATTCAGTCATGACAGTAAAAGAGTTGCCTACGGTGTAAGACAGGGCAATAAATCGTTTATGGTTATCGACGAAAAAAAATGCAAGAAATATTACGGTGTCAGGGAGCCTCATTTTAGTCCTGACGGCGAAACAATCGCTTACGGTGCAAAGGAAGGCGATAAGTGGCTGATGGTTGTTGTTGATAAAAGCTGGTTTACGGTTATCGATGAAAAAGAAGGCGAGAGATACGATGATGTCAGTATTCCCTGCTTCAGTCCTGACAGTAAAAGATTCGGTTACTGGGCCAGGGAAGACGATAGTTCTTTTACGGTTATTGACGGCAAAAAGAGTGAAAGATACGGAGATATTAGTATTCCTTATTTCAGTCCCGACAGTAAAATTGCCGCTTATGGTGTAAAAGAAGAAGATAAATGGTCTGTGGTTGTTGATGGAGAAAAATATTCGGCTCTTCATGGGATTCTTCCGAGAGAAATTCCGATAGATCAATATCATATAAAAATTACAAGAGACAATGCTGTTCTTTTCAGTGCGAGTTTAAAAAAGATCGTATACATATGCCTTAAAGGCACCGGATATTATGCAGCGGTAAACGGAATAATCAGCGAAGAATTTGATTTTATAGGAGGAGCGGTTGCGAACAACGGACTCGGAATTTCCTTGAGAATCCAGCCATCCAAAGGACAATTAATGCTCGATGTGGGAGAATCAATTGGTACCAGTGTCGTAATTTTCGGAAACGAATACTCGGGCACACCATATCTTCATATAAGTCCTGACGGAAAACATCTAGCTTTCGGCGCAAGGAAAGGAAGAGAGTTATGGTGGAAGGTAATGAGCTTAGAGTAAACGCGAAAAAGTCCGTATAAAGTTGAGCCGCCCGGAGGGAACGTCATATTTATTGATTTGAAAATTAGTAAGAAGAGCCGGTATTTTTGTCTTCAGCCGTCTGATTTTATTTTATTTCCAGCACTCTCCTGAGTTCATGCAGGACTTCATGAGGTTTATACGGCTTTTGTATGAAGCCTTTCGCTCCTGCTTTGAATAGCTCAGATTTTATATCAGGCTCGAAAAATCCGCTAGCTAAAATTACAAAAACATTTTTATCTATTTCTTTTAATTTTCTAAAGACTTCTACTCCCGTCATATTCGGAAGACCCATATCTGAAATAACAATATCTATATTCTCTTTATGGTTCTCAAATTCCTGTACTGCTTCAATCCCATCTTTCGCTTTATATACCTTATACCCTTTAGATTTTAACAGATTACACACCATCTCGGTCAGTGCTTCTTCATCTTCGACGAACAGTATTGTCTCAGTACCGCCTTTTTCATAGGATCCTGCAGCTGAAGGGATATATTCAATATTATAACTTTCGTAAGGACAAGGGAAATAGAGATTAAATGTCGTACCGTGATTCAGCTTGCTTTCAACATCCATAAAACCCCGATGAGCCTGAACAACTCCATAAACAACTGCCAGACCAAGTCCCGTGCCTTTTCCTTTTTCCTTTGTTGTAAAGAACGGATCAAATATCCTCAGGCGTGTTTCCTCGTCCATTCCTATTCCCGTATCGGTAATACTGATCAATAAATATAACCTTTGATCAGCAGCAGAAAACTTTTCTTTTACCTGATTCATTGTCTGTTTTTTTATTCTAATTATTATAGAACCCCCGTTTGGCATGGCATCTCTTGCATTAACGCAGAGATTCAACAATGCCTGATAGATCTGTGCACGGTCGGCATTAATAAAAGGAGCGTTTTCATCAATATTCTCTATGAAAGTTATAATCTTTGGAAATGTTTGTTTAAGCATAGAGAGAAGTTCTTGAATCATTTCAGTTACATTCATCAGCGCAATATGAATATCTGTTTGCCGGGCAAATGTAAGGATCTGGCGAACAAGCGCCGCACCGCGGTCTACTGCCTGCGTTATTATCCTGCCGTATTCCAGAATTTTATCCTTGTTTTCTATCTGTCTTTCTAATGAGGAGCTGTACGCGAGAATTATGCCGAGAATATTATTAAAATCATGCGCAACGCCGCCGGCAAGTGTTCCGATGCTCTGCATTTTTTGCATTTGTATTATTTCCTGCTGGACAGTTTTCTGCTCAGTAATTTCCTGATCAGTCCCCTCTATGCTTATTAGTCTGCCCGACTCATCATATTTGCGGTTTGCACGGACATGGATCCATTTGATTTTTTCATCAACGATAATCCGGCATTCCCATTCATCGGATCCTTTTCCCTGTATATAGTCCAACCAGTTCTTTTGCGCTTCTTCACGATCATCAGGATAAATTTTATCAAATCGGACAATACCATTTATTGCCATGTCCAAAGGATAGCCATAAATACGCCGCAGTTCGGCAGAACCTGTCCAGTTTTCCTTTCCATTTTTGCCGAAGACAACTTTCCAGTTACCGATATGCGAAATCGCCTGAGCTTCCAAAAGTTCCTTTTCTTTTTCCCGCAGTGCTTCTTCTGCGCGCTTTCGCTCTGTGATATCCACCAGCAAACCGATAGTGCCGCTGTACTCCCCGTTCTCGTCACGCATTGCAATATGGGAAATCTCATATAAGAACCCGCTCGGGAACGACTGCTCGACCGTAAAGGTCTCCCCGGATAATGCACGTCGCAGGTTGGCTATTGCTTCAGGCTGGTCACCGTAGACTTCGTAGATGGTTTTGCCTACTATTTCGCCGGGTTTAACACCCAGGCCCACAATGCCCTTACCCTCGGATAGCGTGAAAATACCGTTACAATCGAAACTGTAGAGAACAATCGGCGCACCTGTTACAACAGTCTGCAGCCGGTTAGTACTCTCGCGCAAAGCTTCCTCAGCCTGCTTGCGCTCTGTTACGTCGTGGATAATCGAATGAAGCACATCTTTTCCTCTTATTTTGATCCTGCTGCTGTATACATCGACATTTCTAATAGAACCATCGGCGCGCCTATGCTGAAATTCGAAATGCTTTTCCTTTCCGGTCCTCGCCTTTTCCATCTCATGTTTTATTCCTTCGGCAGAGAGCGTATTGATTTGAAAAATATTCATCTGTTTTAACTCTTCACGAGACCAGCCATAATATTCAACTGCAGCCGGATTTGCATCAACTATTGATCCTGTATCGGGATCGATAAGCAGTTTGACAGCCGAATGCTCTTCAAACAATCTCTTGTAATCATCCTGACTTTGCTGAAGGGCTTCTTGTATATTTTTAACCTCGGTAATATCAGTATTGAAGCCGTACCAAATCACGCTGCCGTCAGCCAATTTCTCGGGCGTTGATTGACCGAACAACCATCTGACCGGCTGCCCGGGAATCTGTACACGGTACTCACATTGCCACAGTGTCAGGTGTTTGGCTGAATTTTCGATTGATTCTACAAGCTTGCCGAAATCCTCCGGTAATACTACCCTGGTTATCGGAGAAAAATCCGCGCGTATGTCTTCAGGAGAACATCCGAAGATATCCTTAATTGCTTCTGTACAAAACGGCGCGCAATAGCTCCCGTCAGGTTTTCTTAAAAACTGATATATCATTCCGGGAACGTTACTGGATAATTTCCGGTACAGGTTGTCACGATCGTTCAGCGCCTCCTCCACCCGCTTGCGCTCTGTTATATCATTTACAGAAGTGATAAAATAAAGTGGTTTGCCGTTCTGATCACGACGCAAGGACGTGCTTACATCACCCCACACGATAGAACCATCCTTATGGATGTACCTTTTCAAAAATCTCATCGATTCTTTTTCACCGGAGATTATTGAATCAATAACCTTCTGGTTTAAAGCGACATCATCCGGATGTGTAATATCCTGCCACCTGCGTTTATTAAGCTCTTCCTGGGAATAGCCAAGCATATCGGAAAATGCTTTATTGATATTCAACTCGCCCGTAGCAAGCGTAATAGATTTTCCAATTATGGAATTATCAAATATATATTTGAATTTTTCTTCGCTTGCCTGCAAAGCCTCTTCAGCCGCCTTACGATTTGTTATATCGCGGAAATTGACCACAAGAGCATTTATTCCCGGCTCATTTAATAGATTTTTTACAGTTCCCTCAATCCAAATCCATGAACCGTTTTTATGCCTGACACGGGTCGGCGGTATCGGAATTATATCCGGTTTCTTAAGTATGTCCGCGAATAGACTGAGTAAATTCTTACGATCATCAGGATGAACAAGATCAAATGTACTTTTGCCGATCCGTTCTTCTGTCGGATAACCCAATAGCCTGCTGTATGCCGGACTGTCATAAATAATTTTGCCGTCGGCATTTAAAAGCGATACTACATCGGCACTGTTCTCAACCAATGCGCGAAATGTCATTTCATTCTCAAACAGCAAACTGCCAATATGCTTTATATCTGTGACATCTATGCCGGCAGTCAATAAATACTCTTTGCCGCGTATATTAACTTTATCCGCATTAATAAGTTCGGTTATAATTCTGCCGTCTTTCCTTCGCAGCTGCATCTCAAAATCTCTAACCCTGCCGGTTTTCTTAAATGCCTGAATCATTTCATTTCTTTTTTCAGGATTGCGATAATATCGGCTTTCATTCGTCCCTTTTAATTCATCTATTGCATACCCTATCATCTCCGCCTGGGTTTTATTTACCTCGATAATCCTGCCGCCGATTGATGATATTGCTATGCCTATTGGTGCATTATTAAAAAGTGTTTTATATTTTTCTTCGCTTTCAGCGAGAATTTTCTTGGATCGGGATTTTTTTATATCGGCAGGCTTGCGGTCAGTTTTTTTAGTTTTTAACTTCTTACGTAACGAGGCGGTTTCTTTATTCAGTTCAGATTTAGTCTTCCTATTATCAGTCATGATGATAACCCTCCAAAATACTTCAAGCCTGACTAAATGGCATTAAAATCAAGAACATATACAGCGTCTTACTTCTTGCAGGAGAAGTTCTTCCATTTGCTTAACTCTACTTAAGTTATTATTGTCATCCATAAAAAACAAATCCTGATTCCATTTGAGCATATACTGTTCCAATTAAGTCTGTCAAAAGTGAAATATTTTGCCAATTCAGCCGGAAAAGGCAGTAAATAAACAACCGAAAAAGTATCATACTTTGCGGCCCATACGGATTGAATAGCATAATATCCTGGCAGTATTCTCCTTTTCTCCTTTGACCCATCATATACTTTTTTCTAACTTGTTATGAATCGGCATTTTGCTGGCGAGCCTGATTTGAAATCACGTTACTAATTCCGGTTATATCTATTTATATGTATTCACGTAAAAATCCCACAGACTTTCACCTGATAATCAAACCGCACGGCCCGATCTGCAATCTCGATTGCACCTATTGCTACTATACTGAGAAGAAAAAGCTTTATCCCGGCGTGCACGATTTTATTATCAGTGATGAATTACTCGAAGATTTCATCCGGCAATATATCGAATCGCAAGATGCACCGACTGTAACATTCGGCTGGCAGGGCGGAGAGCCCGCTTTACTGGGCATCGATTTTTTTAAAAAAGTAGTTAACCTTCAAAACAAATACCGCAATGGGAAAAACATAGAAAATACATTCCAAAGCAATGGAATTCTGCTGAATACGGACTGGTGCAAATTTTTTCATAATAATAATTTCTTGGTCGGTATTTCAATAGATGGTCCGATGGAAATTCACAATAAGTACCGTATTGACAGGACCGGCAAAACTTATTTCGATGATGTGATGAAAACAATCGAGCAGTTGAAAAATCATCAGGTCGAATTTAATACGCTTACTGTCGTAGGCCGGCATAATGCCGGTTTCCCTCTTGAGGTATATAGTTTTTTAAAAACGATCGGCAGCAGATATATGCAATTCATGCCTCTAGTGGAAAGAATAAATCATAGTGCTAAAGATAAAGAACTGTGCCTGGTAACTCCTGAATGTAAAACGAATACTTCTGTTACCGAGTGCTCGGTAAATCCTGAAAATTACGGAAAATTTCTTATCACAATTTTTGATGAATGGGTGCGTAATGATGTAGGCAGGATCTTTGTCCAGCTTTTTGATACAACGCTGGCAAACTGGGCAGGCGAATCTCCGGGCCTCTGCGTGTTCGACAAAACATGCGGCAGCGCTATGGTGCTGGAACATAACGGCGATCTGTATTCGTGCGATCATTATGTCTACCCGGAATACCGGTTAGGCAATATCAAATATACACACTTAAAAGATATGGCTCGATCAGACCGGCAAATGAAGTTCGGGCAGAATAAACTTTTAACCCTTCCTTCATACTGCACCAGATGTGAATACCTGTTTGCATGCCATGGCGGATGTCCAAAGCACAGGTTTGAAATTTCTCCGGACGGTGAACCGGGACTCAACTGCCTCTGCAGTGCATATAAGACGTTCTTTTCTTATATCCATCCCTATATGCAATTCATGAGCGATGAATTGGCGAAAAAACAGCCTCCTGCAAATGTGATGGAAACAGCAAGGAAATATAAGACTTATCGTGAAGCAGAAAAGACAACCGATAAGATGTAAATGTTATTGTTGTGTATATAACAAAAAAAAATAAAAAAGTAATTATATTAAAATATTCGACACTTGAAAGATGTCCAAAATTCATTATGAGGAGATACGCTAATGTATATCGTTCTTGTCCATGCTCATGTAAAACCGGACCAGGTTGAGGCTTTTAAGAAAGCATCGGCCGAAAATGCGCAAAACAGTATTAAAGAGCCGGGCATCGCCCGTTTCGATGTTATGCAAAGTCAGGATGACACTACAAAGTTTGTTCTTATTGAAGTATATCGTACTGCCGAAGATCCTGCACGACACAAGGAGACTGCGCATTATCAGAAATGGAGGGATATAGCGGCTCCTATGATGGCAGAACCGAGATCCAGCTTCAAATACAATAATGTTTTCCCTGGCGAAAATGGATGGTAATAAGCCGGGGAGAAATATTCCTTCATAAAAAATGGACAGGTTAATTTATGAATTTTGAATTTTCAACAACAGGACGCATAATTTTCGGAAACGGCTCGATCAAGCAGCTGCCGGGCTGTGTAAAACCGTTAGGCAGAAATGCATTGCTAGTCTGCGGCAAAAAAAACGATCGAAGTGATTCTATCGTAGATATTTTAAATAGCTCCGGCGTAAAAACATCGATATTCAATGTGCCTAACGAACCAACTATTCCTTTAGTAATGCAGGGGATTCATGAAGCCCGCTCAAAGGCTTGCGATTTAGTTATCGGTATCGGCGGCGGCAGTGTAATAGATGCCGGCAAAGTTATTTCTGCAATGATTACCAATCATGGTGAATTATCAGAATACCTTGAAGTGATTGGAGAGGGAAAAAATATTACCAAGACGCCGGCTCCGTACATAGCGATACCGACCACTGCCGGAACAGGCGCTGAAGTAACACGCAATGCGGTAATCGCATCGCCTGAACACAAAGTAAAAGTCAGCATGCGAAGTCCTTTCATGTACCCGCGAATTGCTATAGTCGATCCCGAGCTGACATATTCGATGCCTCCGGAAATAACCGTAAGCACCGGACTTGATGCACTTACGCAGTTAATAGAAGCTTATGTTTCAAACAAAGCCAATCCGTTGACGGACGGCATTTGCATTGAGGGATTGAAAAGGGCAGGCCGTTCGCTTTCTCTTGCATATAAATCCGGCGAAAAATCTGCCAGAGAAGATATGTGCGTTGCCAGTTTATTCAGCGGCCTGGCATTAGCGAACGCAAAACTGGGAGCGGTACATGGACTAGCCGCGCCTCTGGGAGGCCTGCTCTCCGCGCCGCATGGCTTGATATGCGCAAGACTCCTGCCGTTTGTGATTGAAGCCAACGTTAACTCATTATTAGAAAACGGCCGTCCCTCCGATTCATTAAACCGTTTCGAAACCGCAGCACAAATTCTTACGGATAATATTAAGGCAAAAGCAATAGATGCCGTTAATTGGATTACGAAAATATGCCTTGAAATGAAAATCCCGGCATTGAAAGACATCGGCCTGAAGGAAAGTCACATACCTGAAATAGTTAGGCAGGCAAAAAATTCAAGCAGTACAAAAGGAAATCCGATGGAGTTAACTGAAGAGAAACTGACTCAGATACTCCAGCAGGCAATGTAGGATTCAATTCTCTTCCAAATTCAATCTATACCCTATACCTGATTCGGTAATAAGAATTTTGGGCTTAGCAGGATCATCTTCGATTTTTTTCCGCAATTGTCCGACATAAACACGTGTATACTGAGCCTCCTCTGCAAAAGTCGGGCCCCACACCTGTTCAAGAATATATTTATGCGTCAGCACCCGCCCTGCATTCCTGACAAATAAAGTCAGCAATGAATATTCGATAGAAGTGAGTTTGAGTACATCTTTTCCCTTTTTTACTATTCGTAAATTCAAATCAACTGTAAGATTATTCGTTGTAAATATTTCCTTCTCATGAATCTTTGGCCGATGGCGTAAAGCGGTGCGGACGCGTGCTAATAATTCTCCGGTACGAAACGGTTTAATCAAGTAATCATCGGCACCTGCATCCAGGCAGGAAATAATATCTCCTTCTGAACTGCGAACTGATAGTATAATTGTCGGGACAGTTGCCCATTCCCGTATTCTTTTGAGCACTTCAACGCCTTCCATATCAGGCAGCCCGAGATCCAGGATAATCAATTCAGGCCGCTCATTGCCGGCCATGATAATTCCATCATTGCCATTCGCAGCAAACTTCATTGAATATCCAGCCGGTTCAAGTGTCAATTGCAACAAACGTCGAATTTGAGCCTCATCATCGATAATAAGTATGGTCGGAGATTTCGTCATAAGGATTTTGGTTCGAGATCGAGCGGAATTTCAAGAATAAATTCCGTTCCGTGTGGAATAAGTTTTTTGACAGAAAGGATTCCATGGTGGGCCTCTATAAATCCTTTTGCGATGGGCAATCCGAGTCCAGTGCCCCCGGTTACCGATCCTTCTATACGATAAAATTTTTCAAATATTTTTTTTATTTCATCCTTTGGAATCCCCGGACCGTCGTCAGCGACGGTAATAATAGTATGAGTGTTTTCAATTTTTGCCTTAACCGTAATGGAAGTTCCGGCCGGAGTATGGATAATAGCATTATAAATAAGATTAGTAATTGCCTGTTCGATTAATCCAAAATCCAATTTCACCAACGGAAACTCTTCCGGTACATCTGTTTTAATAAAATGGTCCTCATTTTCTTGTTCTAATCCCTGAATGCTTTGATTGAAAATGTCCTGAACATCACACCAATCAAGCTTAGGCTTAATCATTCCGGATTCAAGGCGGGACATATCCAAAAGATTAGCAACCAAGCGATTCAGCCTTTCAGCCGCAATGTGAATTTCTGAGTATAGTTCCCTGATTGAAATAGCCCTATCCTGCGCCATCATTAAGAGATTTTCTGAGGCGCCCATGATAGCAGAAATAGGAGTTCGCAATTCATGAGAAATGGAGTTGAACAATGTTTTGTATAATCGCTCAGATTCCGAAACAATAATAGACTTTTTTGCCACATCATTTAACAGCTCACGTTCAATTGCCGATGCAATCTGAGCAATAAAATTATCCAGCAGTGATTCCTGATCAAGTGTAAGTTTTTGATACGGCGGAAGTTTTATTCCAATAACTCCAAGGGGATAACGAGGTCCCGACATAGAAATATAAGTTGCCTGTGCAAATGGCAGAGTATCAGTATTTCTGCCTGCTTTTTTTTCATTCCAATACGTCCATGCTGCAACGCTGTGTTCTTTTTCATCAGATTGCCAGGAACTGGCAGGATGCAGTAAAGGACTCATATCTCCATCTGCATCACCAAGATATATCGCTACCTCTGAATTAAAATATTTTTTTATATTCGATACGGCGGCTTTTACAACTTCTTCCTGTGAATGAGCCGAAGAGAGATCTTTTGTTAAAGCATAAAGCGCCGATGCACGCATTTCACGTTGGCGCACAGCTAATTCACGTGCACGAACACGTGCAGAGAGCGTTCCGGAAACCGCTGCGACAATGAAAAATACACCAAGCATTAAAATATCTTCCGGGTGTTTGATATAGAGGGTAAAAAGGGGTGGAATAAAGAAATAGTTCCATACCAATGCGGCAAGCGCCGCACTTAATAACACAGGTCCGCGGCCGAGACGCAGCGGCAGCAATGAAACGGCAAATAGCAGAATCATAGATACCGTACGGTATCCTATGATTTCGGTGAATGGAAAACAAATGAACGCAACAGCGATAATAAGAATAGATGAAACCATATATTGCGGTAAACCAGATTGAATAACGGGCAACCACTCTCGAGAAGGCGCATTTGCTTGTTCATCTTTTCGCCCGACTATATAAATGTCAATATTATAAGCACGTTGGAGAAGTGAATCGACAATATCTGTCGATCGGAAGAATTTTCTTTTTGCAGGTCTACCGATAAAAATCTGTGTTGCATTCTGGGATTGGGCAGTACGAAGTAACGCTCCTGCAATATCTTCGTCCGAGGTCGTAATAACTTCTGCACCAAGCTCACCTGCAAGTTTTATATTTTTGGCAAGTTGTTCAGTTTCCTTCGCTGTAAGTTTTTGAGATGTTTCTACAAACACCGCCGCCCATGATGTATCCATCGCATAAGATGTCCTCCGAGCCCAGCGAATAAGCGAAATAGAATGCGGATTTTGATTGATACCAACTATGAAATGAGTGCCGGATTTCCACGTTTCGGAAATTTGCTTTGAATGTTTATACTCGCGTAGTTGGCGATCAACACGTTCTGCTGTAATTCGAAGAGACATCTCCCGCAACGCGGTTAAATTCCCCAGTCGGAAAAAATTCTCTATGGCGCGTTTCGACCGTTCAGGCGTATACACCTTTCCTTCTGCCAGACGTTTAAGTAGTTCGTCCGGGGCAATGTCTATCACTTCTACCTCGTCTGCGGTTTCAAAGATAGAATCTGGCACGGTTTCCCGAACAATGCTGCCGGTAATCTGAGCAACAGTTTCAGCACGGCTCTCGAGATGTTGAACATTCAGCGTAGTAAATACATCAATTCCATTGTTCAGCAATTCTTGAACATCTTGATATCGCTTTGTATGTCGGCTGGTTGGAGCATTCGTGTGGGCAAGCTCGTCAACTAAAACAAGTTGCGGTTTTCGTGAGATAACTGCATCTAAATCCATTTCTTCAAGATTTGTTCCACGATAATCGATATTTTTACGCGGTATAGTCGGCAATCCGATGAGGAGAGCTTCAGTTTCAACTCGTTTATGTGTTTCAATATATCCTATAACAACATCGATACCTTTTGAAAGTGCAACCTGAGCGTCCTTCAGCATATCATATGTCTTTCCCACACCTGCACACATACCGAAAAATATTTTTAGTTTTCCCCTCTTTTCCTTCTCTTCTTCTTTTTTAAGAAGCCGGATAAGCGTCTCGGGATCCGGCCTATGTTCAGCGTTGTTTTTCATCTCCTGTAATATACAAATTCCTTATTCGAATTTCAGAAAACGAGTTAATGATTGCTAGGTATTGTCAATGATGAACTTTTCCAAACCGGTTTATCCGTGGATTCATGAAGTAAATAATTGTGTAAAAAAGCCCCTAAAACCATTCCAACGAGTAAAAAAAGAAGACATAAAAAAATCCATACAGCTCTACGAAAACCTGCTAAAGAAGTATCTACAAAAAAATATGAAAAAATATTTTTTTTAATTGATTCACGCGGAATTTTAATAATTACATATTTTCCATTTACCGTTTCATCAAATGAATCCTGCATTTTTCTATTCATACTCGTTCCTTATAATAATTAAAACATTATTGGCAAACTCCCATGAATATAAGCAGCATATCGATCAATTTAATTCCTATAAAAGGTGTTATTACTCCGCCAATCCCGTAAATAAGTAAATGCCTCCTTAAAAGTTGGGCAGCGCTCATTGCTCGATATCCGACACCTTTTAAAGCAAGCGGTATAAGGGCTGTTATAATTAATGCGTTAAAGATAACAGCTGAAAGGATTGCACTTTCCGGTGTTGTCAATTTCATGATATTTAATATATCGAGTGCAGGATACGTTGTCGCAAATGCTGCGGGGATAATTGCAAAGTACTTTGCTACATCATTGGCTATGCTGAAGGTTGTCAGCGTACCGCGTGTCATAAGAAGCTGTTTGCCGATCTCAACAATTTCTAACAGCTTGGTAGGATTGCTGTCAAGGTCGACCATATTTGCAGCTTCTCGTGCTGACTGAGTACCGGTATTCATAGCAACGGCAACATCGGCTTGTGCGAGTGCCGGTGCATCATTCGTTCCATCGCCGGTCATTGCGACAAGGCGGCCGCCTTTTTGGTACTCTCGTATGAGCTTTAATTTATCTTCTGGTTTTGCCTCTGAGAGGAAATCATCAACACCAGCCTCAGCCGCAATAGCGGTTGCAGTAAGTCTGTTATCGCCGGTGATCATCACTGTTTTAATACCCATTTTACGCAGACGAGAAAATCGTTCTTTAATACCACCTTTTACTATATCTTTTAAATGAACTACTCCGAGCACCTCCTTGTTTTCGACAACGACAAGAGGTGTCGCACCCAAACGGCTTATTTCCTGAACCATCAGATTCACAGTTGATGGAAACGAACCGCCAATTTCCACGACATACATCCGTATTGCATCAGCAGCACCTTTACGGATAATCCGTTTGCCATTTTTTCCCTCAGGCTGAATATTAATTCCGCTCATCCGGGTCTGTGCACTGAAAGGAATAAAATGAGCATGTATATCATGCACGTCACGTCCGCGCAGACCATATTTTTCCTTTGCCAGAATAACAATTGATCTACCTTCCGGTGTTTCGTCTGCAAGAGAAGCAAGTTGTGCTACATCAGCAAGTCGTTCTTTTAAAATACCCGGAGCAGAAGTAAATTCAGTGGCCATGCGATTCCCCATCGTGATTGTTCCTGTTTTATCGAGAAGCAAGACATCGACGTCGCCAGCAGCTTCAATTGCTCGCCCGGATGTAGCAATGACGTTGTGCCGTATCATCCGATCCATACCTGCAATACCGATCGCAGAAAGTAATCCACCAATCGTAGTAGGAATAAGACATACAAGCAATGCAATCAAAACGGTGACGGTTATAGGATTGCCTTGTCCCGCTGCTTCTATACTATATAGCGAAAACGGTAAAAGAGATACGCACACACCGAGGAATATTATAGTAAACGCTGCAAGAAGAATATTTAAAGCGATTTCATTAGGAGTTTTCTGACGCTTTGCTCCTTCAATCATGTGAATCATTCTATCAAGGAATCCACCTCCCATATCCACCGTTACACGAATAACCAACCAATCGGAAAGTACACGTGTTCCACCTGTCACGGCACTTCGATCTCCCCCGGATTCGCGAATCACCGGCGCACTTTCACCTGTGATAGCACTTTCATCTACTGATGCAATACCTTCTATCACTTCACCATCTGATGCTATAATCTCCCCCGCTTCAACAAGTAATACATCTCCTTTCTTCAAGTCTATAGAAGAGACAGTCTTGTATAATGAACCATATGTCGGTTCATTTAAAAGTTTCGCAGATGCATCTCGCCTCGATTTACGCAAAGCATCGGCCTGGGCCTTTCCACGCCCCTCTGCGAGCGCTTCGGAGAAATTTGCAAATAATACTGTCAACCAGAGCCAGGCAGATATGCTGCCGATAAACCATGCCGGTGCTTCCCCGTATCCGATTAATGCTTGAATCCAAAGGACAGTGCATAAAACACTCACAACTTCTACAACAAACATCACTGGATTGCGAACCATCAAAATCGGATTAAATTTTTTCAGGGAATAAAAGAGAGCATGCATATACATACTCCCGGTAAGTCCGATGGGTCGTTTCAATTGATCTAATGATTGAGTTGTCATGAGATTTCTTCTTTAATCATTGAACCATTAATAAATGTTCAACAAGAGGCCCGAGTGCCAATGCAGGTAAAAAATTTAATACACCAACAATTATAATTATTGCAATAAGCCAGAAAATAAACAACGGCGTATGGATTGGTAACGTACCTTCACTTGGCGGAACCAATTTCTTTCTTACCAACGAACCAGCAAGAGCTAGCGTTGGCACTGCAAGCCAATAACGACCTATCAGCATAGCAATACCGCCGGTAACATTATAGAACGGATTGTTGACACTGAGTCCCGCAAAAGCACTGCCATTATTATTCCCTTGGGATGTAAATGCATAAAGAATCTCACTTAATCCATGCGGACCCGTATTGAACACAGCCGCCTTTCCCGCCGTGGTAATAACAGCAAGAGCTGTAAGGAATAAAACGGTCAATGGCATTATAAGAATTAACAACGACGCCATCTTCATTTCATATGTTTCTATCTTATGACCAAGATACTCCGGTGTGCGCCCGACTAATAATCCAGCAACAAATACAGCAACGATAACAAATATTACAATTCCATAAAGTCCTGAACCGACTCCACCAAACACAACTTCACCAAGATGCATCATCACAAGCGCTGCTAATCCTCCTATGGGCGTAAACGAATCGTGCATTGAATTAACTGAACCGTTCGATGCTGATGTCGTTGCAATAGCCCATAAAGCGGAATTAGCTATTCCGAACCGAACTTCCTTGCCTTCCATATTCCCGCCAGGATTTATATCGGATGTTTTTTGGTCGATCGCAGAGGCAGACAATTTCGGATTTCCGGATATTTCTGCATTGTAGGTACAGAATACAACCGGAATGAAAATAATCAGCATGGCTGCAAGAATAGCCCAACCCTGTCTGGTATCCTTTACCATCACTCCGTAGGTATAACATAAGGCCGCAGCAACAAGCAAAATTGAGAGCATTTCTAAAAAGTTTGAAAGCGGTGTCGGGTTTTCAAAAGGATGCGCAGAATTCCCGTTAAAAAATCCTCCGCCATTTGTTCCAAGTTGTTTGATAGCAATCTGTGATGCTGCAGGTCCCATGACTATAACCTGATTGGTTACGGTCGTACCGGAAACGTCCCTGGTTGGCTCAAGAAGGGGAATCTCCACAGATGGAGAATAATTTTGCACAACGCCTTGCGAAATAAGCAGAAGTGCAAGAACTATAGATAGTGGAAGTAAAATATAGAGAATGCTTCTTGTCATATCAATCCAAAAATTTCCGAGAGTCGTTGCCGAATGACGCGCTAATCCACGGATGAAGAGGACAAGGATTGCAATGCCCGTCGCAGATGAGACGAAATTCTGAACAGTAAGTGCAAGCATTTGAGTAAGATAGCTCATTGTCATTTCACCGCTGTAGCCTTGCCAGTTCGTATTGGATGTAAAACTTACGGCAGTATTAAACGACGAATCGGGTGAGACAGCAGACATCCCTTGTGGATTCAAAAAGAAAAATTGCTGTAATCGTTGTATTGCATAAACGATAATCAGGCCAAAAAAATTAAAAATGAGCATAGCAATAGCATTCTGCTTCCAATCCATTTCATCGTCCGGATTAATACCTGCGATTCGATAAATCAACCGTTCAACCGGCCCAAAAATAGGATCAAGAAATGTCCTCTCTCGTTGAAATACTTTCGCCATAAATAAACCAAGCGGTTTCACGGTCAAGAGCAGCACGAATAAATAAAGAATAATTTGAAAAATTCCGTTCGCTGTCATTCGAATATCTCCGGTTTTAATAACGCAGCAAACAGGTAGACAAGAAGAGCAGCGGCAATTATTCCTGTTATTATATATAGCCAGTTCATTGTGCACCACTTTTTTTATTTTTATCTAAAGCTTCGCATAGTTTCACCAATCCAAAGGCGGTAGCAAAGAACACGATCGTGATACCTATATAAATGAAGTCATCCATAATGATTTCTATTTGAATTCATCAAGCGCATAATTTAATTTCAACACATTGACGCGTGGTTCACCTAATATTCCTAGGGTTCGCCCTTCAGTATATTTTTCTATCAATAACTGAATTTGTTTTTCTCCTATTCCTCGTGAGCGAGCAATCCTCGGTACCTGATATTGAGCTGACGCAACACTTATATGCGGATCGAGTCCGCTGGAAGAGGAAGTCACAAGATCAACAGGGATTGGTTTGTTGTTTAAGGAATCCATACCCTTTAAATCGTCAATTCTTTTTGTCACTGCTTTTAGCAATGCCGGATTAAGCGGTCCATAATTCGATCCCGTCGATGCTGTGGCATTATAGGGTAACGGACTTGTTGCTGACAGACGGGTCCAGAAATATTTCGGGCTGATGAATTTTTGACCAATCAATTCTGAACCAATCACTTTCCCTTTATTAATCATAAAGCTTCCGTTTGCTTTTGCAGGAAAGCACAGCTGTGCTAATCCGGTGATGATAAAGGGATATATTATTCCGGTTAATATGGTCATTATAATCAAAAGCACCAATGCCGGCCGTAATGGTTTTAGTAACATCTTAAATTAATTTCCTGCTATTCTTATATTCTTTTAAAATGATAGCATTAAATTGATGAAACTAAAGGGAAGGCACAATGAAGCGGATATAAAGAAAAAGGACAGATTTATAAAAACTTTTTTATAGAAACGATCGAAAATACATATAAAGAAAATATAAAAATTTTAACACCTGCCTTATTTCACGCAAAAAAGGAATTCTTTAGGATTATCCTTGATATTTTGCGAGATAAATTCTATTCCTTCGCCAGAATACTTAGTACTTTTATAATAGAGTTTCTATGTTCAACTAACCGGAAAACAAATGGAATCCAATAGTAATAATTCATCATCAGAAGGTGACCCATCACTGATCGGAGAAAATTCAGAAAAACGCTTTACCGAGAAAATTAAACACGCTATTCTAGGCGCTCCTCGAAGTATAAAAGATCCGGGAGTATTTCATAGGATTTCACTTATTGCTTTCCTGGCATGGGTCGGATTGGGTGCTGACGGATTATCTTCATCAGCCTACGGTCCGGATGAATCTTTTCGTGCTTTGGAACACCACACCTATCTTGCGGTTATGCTGGCATTAGCGACCGCGTTTACTGTTTTTATAATCTCATATTCTTATTCGAGAATTATAGAACATTTCCCATCTGGAGGCGGCGGGTATGTTGTAGCGAGCCGTCTGTTGAGCCCCCAATTCGGCGTAATTTCAGGTTCAGCTTTATTGGTGGATTATGTCCTTACAATTTCCGTATCAATCGCCAGCGGCGCAGATCAGGTCTTCAGTGTGCTTCCTCCTCATTGGCATCAATATAAAATGGTTATTGTAGCAGCAGTTATCTTCCTGCTGATGATATTAAATCTGCGCGGCGTCAAAGAATCGGTAACAGTTTTGCTGCCCATATTTCTTGTTTTTTTAGTAACACATGTCATTTTAATATTTGGCGGAATAGGCTCACATATTACGGAAGCTGGACGGGTTGCCGGTGAAATGAAAAACGGATTCTCGAATGGATTAGCCGCACTTGGTTTAGTCGGGATGCTTGGGATATTTGCCCGGGCATATTCCATGGGGGCGGGAACTTACACAGGAATCGAAGCAGTCTCAAACGGTGTACAGATTATGCGCGAGCCAAAAATAGAAACCGCAAAAAAGACCATGCTTTATATGGCAGTTTCCCTGTCCATTACGGCCGCAGGCATTATGATATGCTATTTACTTTATAACGTAACTCCCGTACCCGGAAAAACCATGAATGCAGTACTGCTCAACAATTTCGCCGGCGGCTGGATTATCGACGGAATTCCTGCCGGCTGGCTATTTGTAGTCATAACACTTGGTTCGGAGGCAGCTCTTCTTTTTGTGGCGGCACAGGCAGGCTTCATCGATGGACCGCGCGTAATGGCAAATATGGCTGTCGATTCCTGGCTGCCCAGACGGTTTGCGACTCTTTCTGAACGGCTGACAATGCAGAATGGCGTTATAATTATAGCTACTGCAGCAATTGGAATTTTAGTTTTTACACGCGGGGATACCACAACGTTGGTATTGATGTACTCTATAAATGTTTTTCTAACCTTTTCATTATCGCAGATGGGTATGGTGCGCTACTGGATCAAACACCGGACAGACTTTCCAGACTGGTCAAAACATATCATCATTCATCTGATAGGGCTGGTCTTGTGTCTTTCTATTCTTATCGTCAATATTTATGAAAAATTCACCATAGGCGGATGGGTGACTCTGGTAATAACTGTTGCATTGATTTCATTATGCTGGAGAGTAAAACGCCACTATAATAAAGTCAATAACCAGCTCAAACGTCTGGATGATATCCTTGCAGATATCCCCGGTTTGGATAGTCAAAGAACAGTAACGTTCGACCCGCAGCAGCATACTGCAGTACTTATGGTAAAAGAATATAACGGATTCGGTATCCATACACTTTTATCTGTTTTGCGGCTTTTTCCGAATCAATTTAAAAACATTTTATTCATCTCTGTCGTTAATGTCGATGCCAGCACATTAAAAGGCAAGAATGAACTTGACGAACTCAGAGAGGACCAAAAAAAACATTTGATAAAATATACTACCCTTGCAAACCAGCTTGGCTTTGGCTCATTTTATCGTATTGCTGAAGGCACTGATGTTATTGAAGAAATGGAAAAACTTTCAGCACAAATAATAAAGGAATGCCCCCGTTCCATTTTCTTTGCCGGAAAACTTGTTTTCGAACGTGAAAAGTGGTACCAGAAAATTCTACACAATGAAACAGCTTATGCTATTCAGCGGCGGCTTCAATTTGCAGCTATGAATTGTATGGTACTTCCGGTCCGTGTATTTGCAAACGAAAAACGAAAACTATGAAAGCAGTAAAACGATACAAAAAAAATCCGGTAAACCTGCTGTTAGGCGGACTTTTATACTGGATTCTTTACAAAAAATAAATATACAAGATCAAGCCGGCTTATTCCCGGCTGCAGGTTTATTATAGAAACAACATCAGCCTTTTAGTCACTTTAAAAAATCAGGTAACAGTTACTTTAAAACTGCATTTTTTGCCGCCCCATTTGACTGTCTCAAGGATTTCAACCTCCGTAATTCTTCCTGTTGCACTCAAGAACATTTCCTTCACATAACCGGCTGAACAGTGACAAATGGTATTCGTCAGTATTACCTTTTATCTACTGTCCAGCAAATAATATTACACGATATTCAGATTACTTTTTATTGATTTTACTATGGAATGTACATCAATTGTGCAAATACTTCCTTTGCCGTTTCTTTTGGGACTGTAAAACAAAAATTTTCCTTCCTGTGATATTTTAGGAAGACCTTCCGGCAATTCAGAGTCGGAATCCTTTTCTTCGTCGAGTATCCATTTCCCTTTTTCTTCCAGATCGATATATACTTCTATTTTACCAAATCCGTCATCCTTCTCCGATGCATATAAAATTTTCGTCTTTATCAAACCTGCTTTCATATTTTTTAATTTAAACCAATTGCCGGGTCAATCAGTTACTCATTAAAACCGCCGGCCTGACCAACTTCATCCCAACAACTATCGGCATTTTTTTAAATTGTTGGAGGTTCAACAACAATATTGGAAGTCGGGTAAACCGGCAGCTTTTTTTTGTTTACAATTAAATAGAATCAGGCACCAAAATCGTCCTGAAACATGATTCCGGACGTTTTTTTTAACAATAATACAAAAAACGGCGATATTTGAGAATTATATGGATACGAAGCATTAAGTGTCGCAGAAAATGAAAGAATTACGAAACGAGGTTTTTCTGTGCCGCCGGCAGGATGATTTCGTAATCGTCGTGTAAAGAGAATCTAACATCTCTTCATCTAATATTTAAACTGTAAATATATGCCATTTTTTACCTATTTTTATTCTGCTTTGACCGCAATTTTCTTTTCTCTAATTTATTATGAATAGATTTTTTGGGCAGATGTTATGAGAGATATTGATTTTACTTATTCTGAAAAAAGCCTATGAAAAGAATAATTTTACTCCTTGAAACATCACGCTCATTCGGGAGGGAATTGATCACAGGCATTCTCCGTTATTCAAAACTCAACACTCCCTGGTGTTTTTACAAAGAACCGACCGATTTAAAATCATCTGTCCCTCATCTGACGAATTGGAAGCCTGATGGTATCATAATGCGCGATACGATGATAACGAAAGAACTGCTCAAATTGAAAGTCCCTACTATCTTCGCTCTCCATTATACCCGTTGCCCAAAGAATATACCGGTGATAACGACCGATTCATCTTCCATTGCCAAGATGGCAAGCGAGCATTTTATACAGAAAGGATTCAAGAACCTTGCATATTGCGGTTTCCATGGTATCGTATGGTCTGAAGAACGCAAATCCTGCTTCAACCGGTTCAACAGTAAAAGCGGTCTTAGAACATACAATTATGCCTCATCCTATAAAATAAGTACAAATAATTGGGAAAAAGAACAGAGGCACGTATGCAGATGGATTGAGGACTTACCGAAGCCAATCGGGATATTTGCCTGCAACGACGACCGGGGGCAGCATATACTGGAAGTGTGCAAATTATTGAACTTAAAAGTTCCGGAGGATATTGCCGTACTGGGTGTTGATAACGATCCGATGTTCTGTGAATTCGGCGATCCGCCCCTGTCAAGTATTGCATTAAATGTTGAATCAGCAGGTTACGAATCCGCCAGACTGCTTGATAAGATGATAACGACCGGGAAAAAGATGAACGGGAAAAAAATTGTCGTTTCAGCAAGCCACGTTGTTCAGAGACAGTCCTCAGATATCCTCGCAGTGGACGATAAGGAGGTCAGGCTCGCAATAAAATTTATAAAGGATAATGCAAACAATAAAATACTGGTTAAAGATGTCGTAGATGCGGCCGGTGTCAGCAGAAGGACGCTGGAAAAAAGATTCAGAGAGACTATTCACAGATCGATACACAGCGAAATTCAGCAGGTCCGCATTGAATCAATATCAAAGCTGCTTATCGAGACTAACCTGCCCATATCCCAGATCAATTCACTTTACAATTTCACTGATGCCGTGCATATTTCCCGTTTCTTTAAAAAGGAAAAAGGAATCGGTTTGCGTGAATTCCGTAAAATCCATAAACCTCACTAAAATAGTTGATTTCGCTAATTGGCTTCTTTTTGAATAAAAATGGTTACCATTATATATTCAACGATCCATATATTTATTTAAATTAATCCTTAAAATATAGAATCTTTCTCGCTCAGTGCTGCTAATGTATCATAGAATTAGAAATACTAAGCACTTGTATTTTTTCACTTTATTTGGATTTAACATTAGAGCGAAAACAATAGAGTCTCGGCCTAAGAACGCTTAAATGACGAAATCGTTAGTACTTCATTTAACAAACATCCTGAAAATTTTATACAAAGGTTATATATGAAAAAAATATTTCTTGCAGCAGTAATACTCCTGCCTCTTATCTCATATGCTCAGACAGCAAAAATAAAAATCGATACAGACAGAATAATTGGAAAGATCGATCCAAAAATCTACGGTGTATTTATGGAACCTATCCATTTTAGCGGAAAAAGAATGGGATTGCCCGACACCGTGAGCTTCAATACACTCTACGGAAATTTATATGATCCATCCTCGCCGCTTGCAGACAAAACCGGATTCAGAAAAGACTATATCGAGGCGATGAAAGAGCTGAAAATAACAAACATGCGCTGGCCGGGCGGAAATTTTGTTATGGGTTATAACTGGCAGGACGGAATCGGACCTAAGAGACAGCGGCCCGTTCGCATAAATCTTGCCTGGGGAGGAATTGACAATAATCACGTAGGTACAGATGAATGGGTCGAATTAAACAAAGCAATTGGAAGCGAGAACATCGTCTGCGTAAATCTCGGCCTCGCTACAATACAGGACGCCTGCTACTGGGTTGAATACTGTAACTGTAAAAAAGGAACGTATTATTCGGATATCCGTGCCAAAAATGGACACGAAAAGCCGTACAATATAAAAATATGGGATCTGGGCAATGAAGTTGACGGTGCACCATGGGAGCTTGGTTACAAGAATGCCGAAGATTATGTAAAGATCGCCCGAGAGGCCGCTAAGGCCATGCGATCTGTAGACAATAGTATTAAGTTTGTGGCCTCAGGGTCGTCATACTACGAGAGTACCGGAAAGTGGATCGATTGGAACCGGGAGGTGCTTGCAGGACTTGGAGACATGATAGAATATTTATCTATTCATCGCTACTGGGAGAGTTCACGTGATTATTATACCCACATGGGACAGGGTGCAATGGACTTTGAAGAAAAGATTAAAATCCCGGCTGCTGAAATTCAACTCGTAAAAGCAATGAAAGATTTTGAAAATCCTATCAATATTTCGGTAGATGAATGGGGATCTTTCGGAATGAATTTTCTGAATGTTCTGCCGATAGCACAGTGCCTCAATTCTTTTATACGTCATGCAGATGTTGTCAAAATGGCGAATTTTACCATGCTCACATCCCTGCTGTCGAGTGATAGAGAAAAGGGTACTTACAAATCTCCGTTGTTTTATACTTTCAAGTTATTCTCAAACAACTGCCTGGGCAATTCAATTGATACATACGTTGAATGCGACACTTTCAGCACTGAAAAGTATAAGGGAATCCCGTATCTTGATGTTACAGCAGTGCATTCGCAAGAAACCGAGACAGTTATCATCAATGTCGTTAACCGGCACAAGGACAATGACATTACGGCGGAAATAATCTGCAATTCGGGTTCATTCAGCGGCAAAGCCGAGGCGTGTTTAATCAATTGTAATGCACTGGATGAACCGTTTAAATTCGACAAGCGGGAAGAATACAAACCGGCTGTTAAGGAAATTGAAATCAAAGAAAATAAAATATTGTGTTCATTCCCGGCTCATTCATTTACGCAGATAAAAGCTGGAGCCAAAAAGCAAAATTGAGCTCTCAAACACTAACGCTCTTAGGAGAGCGAGTTTATTGGATACCGAAACCTATTAAGGACTGTTTATGAATATTATAAAAAATCTTTTTGTTTTAACCCTGGTAATTTCTTTAGAACTAAACGCCCAGGAAATCATCAACTTATATCCGGAAGCCGTACCAAATTCAAAACAAACAGGTTTAAAGGAGACCAGTACATCCGGTTTAATCAGATACGTCACAACGCCCACACTGGAAATATTTCTGCCTGAAAAAGGAAAAGCTGCAGGGCCGGCAATAGTTATTTGTCCCGGCGGAGGTTACAGCGTGATTGTTTATCAGGGAGAGGGTGTAACGACTGCTAAAGAGTTTGCAAAGAACGGAATTGCGGCTTTTGTGCTAAAATACCGTATACCTGATGATTCGACAATGCTGGATAAGAAAATCGGCCCTTTGCAGGATGCTCAACAGGCAATAAAAATTGTTCGGGAGCATGCAGAACAATGGGGAATCGATAAAAATAGAATAGGAATTATGGGATTTTCGGCCGGCGGTCATTTAGCTTCCACCGCAGCGACCCATTTCAAAAAATCCCTCATCAAAAACGACAACAACACAAACCTGCGCCCTGATTTTCAAATTCTCGTATACCCTGTGATAAGCATGCAGGACAACTTGACACATCCTGATTCAAGAACACAGCTGCTGGGCAGGAATCCATCGAAAGACATAATCGACCTGTTCTCGAATGAAATGCAAGTCGATAAAGATACCCCGCCCGCGTATTTGACTCACGCCGGCGATGATAAACTGGTTGATGTCGATAACAGCATTTTTTATTTTGAAAAATTACGGCATTATAGTATTCCTGCCGAGCTCCATATTTATCAAAAAGGCGGCCACGGTTTCGTATTCAGACATCCGGGCTGGATGGATCCTTTATTCAAATGGTTAAAAGATTTAAAAATTAAAAAAGATAATTAATTGCAATCGGCGATATTTCAATTGTTTAATATCTTATTTCAATAGATCAAGTCCATCATGAAAAAGAAAGCCGTTACAATTTCATTGTTAATCATCAGCAAGTAATATCTTACAAATACATCACAACGCTTGTTTTAAAAATGAGTAAACACTTAGGACAACCGCAATGAAATTGATTAAATTATTTTATTACTTCTTCAATTTAAACAATATGAAAACAAAACTGATTCTTTTTCTGGCCATTATTTCGGCCGCACAAAACTTAACTGCTCAAAATGATACTTTATTAAAACTTTGGTATGATCATCCTGCCGGACGATGGGTCGAAGCTTTGCCGGTTGGAAACGGCCGTTTGGGTGCTATGGTATATGGAGATCCTTGCAGGGAAAAAATTCAGCTTAATGAATATACGGTCTGGGCCGGCCAGCCAAATCGAAATGATAATCCTGATGCCAGAGAAGCACTGCCGAAAGTCAGGGACTTGATTTTTAAAGGCAGGTATAAAGAAGCTCAGGATTTGGCCAATCAAAAAATGATAGGCAAAAATTCACATGGAATGCCTTACCAGACGGTCGGAGAGCTTAACCTGTCATTTCCGGGACATGAAAAATATTCCGATTATTACAGGGAACTCGATATAGCCAGGGCCGTAACAACAACCCGTTTTAAAACCGCAGGAATAAATTATCAATACAAAGTATTTGCATCTATCCCGGATCAGGTTATTATTGTCCGGATCACCGGGGATAAATTGGGCTCAATCAATTTCTCAGCTTCAATGGAGAGACCTTCGAAAGTCGATATATCAACAAAAAGCGGCAGTGAACTCATAATGTCCGGTGTAACAGGCGACTGTGATTCGATAAAGGGAAAAGTAATATTTCAGACACGGGTAAAAATCCTTTCCGAAGGCGGTTCAATTAGTGCAACCGATACCTCGCTGTCGGTAACAAACTCCGATGCTGCTACGATCTATGTCTCTATCGCTTCAAGCTTTAGGAATTATGCCGATATCAGCGCCGATGCCGGTGCAAAAGCAGATGCTTTTCTTCAGAATGCTTTGAAAAAAAAATATGAAGAAGCTTTAAATGATAATATTTCTGCATATCAAAGATATTTCAATCGTGTTAGTATTGATCTGGGAGTAACTGATTCCGTAAAAAAACCTACCGACGTTCGTATTGCTGAATTTGCGGGTGGAAACGACCCGCAGTTAGCAGCACTCTATTTCCAATTCGGCCGTTACCTTCTCATTTCATGCTCACAGCCCGGAGGACAACCTGCGACACTGCAGGGATTATGGAACAATCAGCTTTATCCTCCCTGGGACAGTAAATATACGGTCAATATAAATACGGAAATGAATTACTGGCCTTCCGAAAGCACCAACCTGAGCGAAATGAATGAACCTTTAATCCAGATGATAAAAGAGCTTTCCGAGACAGGCCAGCAAACTGCAAAAGAAATGTACGGTGCAAAGGGATGGGTACTGCATCACAACACAGATATCTGGCGGATTAACGGACCGGTAGACGGCTCATACTGGGGAATGTGGCCGATGGGCGGCGCATGGCTCAGCCAGCATCTTTGGGAAAAGTATTCATTCAGCGGCGATAAAGAATACCTTAGGTCCGTCTATCCCATTCTGAAAAGCGCAACAGAGTTTTATTTAAGTTTCTTAGTAGAATATCCTGGACACGACTGGCTTGTAGTATGTCCGTCTGTTTCGCCCGAAAATTCTCCGTCCTGCCATCCTGAATCATCCATCTCAGCCGGAACAACGATGGATAATCAACTGCTCTTCGATCTTTTTACAAAGACAATGAAAGCAGCAGAAATTCTGAAAATAGATAAAGATTTTACTTCTCAAATAAGTAATGCCCTGAAACGATTACCACCGATGCAGATCGGTCAATATGGTCAACTACAGGAGTGGATTGAAGATTGGGATAATCCGGAAGATAAACACAGACATGTTTCACACTTGTATGGAGTATTTCCGTCGAACCAGATTTCTTCGCATCGCACGCCGGAACTTTTCAGTGCTGCGCGAAAGTCGCTGATTTTCCGGGGAGATCCTTCTACAGGCTGGTCGATGAATTGGAAGATCAATTTGTGGGCTCATTTTCTCGACGGTAATCATGCATATAAACTGATAACGGATCAAATAAAGCTCGTCGATAAACCAGGATTCGAAAAAGGCGGAACATATCCGAACATGTTCGATGCTCACCCTCCGTTTCAAATCGATGGGAATTTTGGTTTTACTGCCGGTATTGCCGAAATGCTTCTGCAAAGCGACGACGGGGCGATCTTTGTGCTTCCTGCCTTGCCTGATGTGTGGAAGAATGGAAGTATAACAGGCCTTCGAGCCCACGGAGGATTCATAATTGAAAATATGGAATGGAAAAACGGGAAAGTTACAAAACTCATAATTATGTCAGGACTGGGAGGGAATTGCCGTATACGTTCCTACTCACCTTTAATTACCGAAAACAATAAAATGCTCGTTCAAGCCAAAGATGAGAATAATAATCCATTTTACGAGGAACCAAAAATAAAAAAGCCTCTGATCTCTGCCAAAGCAAAACTGGAAACGGTTAAACTAGAAAAAACTTATTTATATGACATAGAAACAAAATTCGGAGAGAAATATCTCTTTTCGGATCAGCAATAATATAAACGCACCTGGATAAAAAACTGTAATATCATTTATGCAGTTCTGATCAAGTTTTTATATATACTAATGGTACCTGGAATGTATATTACAATGCAATGTTCATAAAAAATCCTGCAGCTGTACCGGTGTCTATTATCAATACGCCGGCACTGTGCTGCCTGAATTCATCAATTAATAAATGGATACTAAAATGATAAAACATCTTAGGTCACTATTATTTCTTCTTACGGTGGTTTTCTCTGCCGATGCCATGTGTACGGAAAATTACATGTTAAAAAGTCCGGACACAAAACTTTCTGTACACTTAAGGATTGCTCCCGGCGGTAAAATAGTCTACTCTGTATCTCATTCCGGCTCGGATGTTATCAAGGAGTCGAGGTTAGGAATTATCAGAAGCGACGAGGATTTTTCAGCCAATCTGATTCTTGATTCAGTCTCAAATGTAATTCCAGTGTCCGATAAGTATACTATGCTTCATGGCAAGCGATTGGATTGTCAATACACGGGAAACAAGCAGGTTTTTTACATGAAGAATTTAAATTCAAAAAGGATGGAAATCATTTTCCAGGTATCCGATAACGGAGTTGCATTCAGGTATTTTTTTCCGGATAAAAAGGATACAATTATAAAAATCTTCAAAGAAGAAACATCTTATCACTTCGATCCTTCGACAAAAGCATTTTTACAGCCATGTCCGGATGCACGAACGGGATGGTGCTTCACACAACCTTCTTATGAAGAATTCTACAATATCAACATGCCCGTTGGGATGGTATCACCCTATCAGGCCGGATGGGTAATGCCCGCGCTTTTCAATTACGGCAAGTATTGGATATGCATTACAGAGACTGCCGTTGATACAAATTACTGCGGATCGCGCTTGAGCCAGTTTTCACCGGATGGTGAATATTCGGTTCAATTTCCCCAGCCGCAGGAAGGCAGGCCGGATGGACCGGTTTTGCCTGAATCGACAACGCCGTGGTATACTCCATGGCGAATTATTGCTCTCTCCGATAATCTTGCAGGTTTGATAGAATCTACATTGGCAACCGATCTGGCTGTTCCGGCAAAATATGATGTATCGTCATGGCTGAAGCCGGGAATTGCATCATGGAGCTGGGTTATTCTTAAAGACGATTCAACTGTGTATGAAGCTCAACAGCGTTATATCGATTTTGCCGCTTCTATGAATTGGAGGTATTGTCTTATCGATGCTTTCTGGGATACCAAAATCGGATACGAAAAAATCAAACAGCTCGCAGATTATGCAAGAAGTAAAAATGTAAAAATTCTTTTATGGTACAATTCGGCGGGTGACTGGAATACGACAACGCTCACCCCCCGTGATAAAATGATCTCAAATAAATCCAGATCGGCCGAGTTTCAGAAGTTGAAAGAAATCGGTGTTGCCGGAATCAAAGTTGATTTCTTCGGCGGTGACGGGCAGTCGATGATGAAATATTATATCAATATCTTGGAAGATGCTGCAAAATATAATCTTGCGGTAAATTTCCACGGCTCTACATACCCGCGCGGGTGGTCAAGGACTTATCCAAACTTAGTAAGCATGGAAGCCATCAAAGGAGAGGAATACGTGACCTTCGGGCAGTATAACGCCGATCAGCAGCCTGTCCATTGCACGGTCATTCCGTTTACAAGAAATCTCTTCGATCCTATGGATTTTACACCGGTAAATTTCTCGGGCATACCGAATATTCTGCGAAAAACAACAGGCGGTTTTGAAATAGCACTGTCGGTATTGTTTACTTCGGGCATTCAACATATTGCTGAAACACCAACCGGAATGGCGTCTCAAAAGGATTTCGTCATAGAATATATGAAGGCATTACCAGAATGTTGGGATGACGTGAAATTCATCGACGGTATTCCGGGCAAGTATGTAATACTGGCGCGGAAAAAAAGAGATGTGTGGTATATAGCAGGTATAAACGGGGAAAATTCTCATCGTACAGTGACCTTAGATCTCCCATTCATTAAAAAATCTGCCAAAGGCATTCTTATTACCGATTCTGCCGACACAAATGATTTAATCAAAAGGAACATGACAATTACAGGATCGGATAAACTGGATATGCGTCCCCATGGCGGTTTCGTTATTAAAGTCCCGGCAAGAGAATAACAATTCTGAGACAATATGCGGAAATATAAAGCTCTGAATAATTTCCTTATCCGGATTCATTCAGTAGAAAAAACGGTCATTGACTATTCAAGTTAGTATCGCAAACAGCAATTACTAGTTTATGCAGAAGAGCGCCGACATGATAGGTGGCAGATTAAGAATTATCCTGATTGCTATGAGGAGAAATATTGAAACTGCCTATGATACTGTCAGTCCACGCTTATAAAATTTGACGGCAAAAAAGCATTCTCATTAAGAATATCTGTTCGGGTATACCTTTACCGGTTCGGAAAAATAATTTGTACAGCATAGCATCTTTACCGTTTAAATAAATGCCAAAAGGCATTCGACTCTAACTCAGCTGAATAACGATACGAATCTTTATTCATAACCATAATACCGTCGGGAGATTTACGTACCGTATAAAAACTTTCTTCTTAACTTGTTTTATCCAGTACCTGGCGGACTAAGCCGAGTATCTCATCGGGTTTGCAGGGCTTTTGAAGAATTCCATCTGCACCGGCTTCTACCAGCCGTGATTTTGTCTCCGGTTCCCAAAAACCGCTGACAAGGATCACTTTCACATTCGCATTAATTTCTCTCAGTTTTTTAAATTCATTTTCGCCTGACATTTCAGGCAATCCCATATCAGTAATCACCAGCGCGATTTCCTGCATATGTTTTTGGTAAATTTCTATCGCCTTAATTCCATCTGAAGCGCTGTATACCGTATATCCTCCGGATTTAAGTGTTATATAAAACATATTCAGAATAGATTCTTCATCCTCAACAAGAAGAACCGTCTCGGTACCTCCTTTTTTCCTGTTTTTATCAAACACACCTTTCTCAGCCGGTTGTTCTTCGATTTCTGAAACTGGAAAATAGATATGGAATGTTGTGCCAAGTCCTGATTCGCTTTCTATATCAATGAAGGAATGATGCGCTTCGACGATTCCAAAGACAACAGACAAGCCGAGGCCGCTGCCTTTTCCCTGGTCTTTTGTCGTAAAGAAAGGATCAAACACGCGCCGCTGCATTTCCTTGGGTATTCCCTCACCCGTATCCGAGATACTTACGCAGACATATGCCTTCCGGCCTGCTGCCGGAAAACGTTCCTGTACCTGGGCACGGGTTTTTCGTACTGCAGATAAAGTGATTGTTCCGCCGTCCGGCATTGCATCTCGGGCGTTAAGATACAGATTCAGAAGTAATTGATGTATCTGCGAGCGATCGGCCCATATTAAAGGAATGGAGTCTTCAATCTGCACCCTAAATGTGATCGTTCTGGGAAAAGTCTGCTGAAGCATAGAGATCAGTTCATGAACCGATTCGGATATATCCAAAGATTCAAACAAAACATTGGTTTTCCGGGCAAACGTCAAAATCTGACGCACCAATGCAGTGCCCCGATCAGCGGCCTGTTCAATAGTCTTTATATTGGAAAGAAGTTTTTTATTTTTTTCCAGGCGAGTCTCCAGCAGAGACGCATATCCCAGAATAATACTGAGTATATTATTGAAATCATGCGCAATGCCCCCGGCCAGCGTTCCTATGCTTTGGATTTTTTGCGATTGGAGTATCTGGCTCTGAAGTTTCTTTTGTTCTGTTATATCCTGTTTGATTGCAATAAAATGCGAAATTTCTCCGCCCGCCTGACGGACCGGAGTGATGGTCATTTCTTCGGTATACAAACTGCCGTCTTTACGCTTGTTCTCAATTTCTCCCTTCCACACTTCTCCGGATAAAATGGTCTCCCACATATTTTGGAAGAATAAATCAGGATGTCTGCCTGAATTAAGTATATTTGTTTTTTGGCCTATAGCATCTTCCGGAGTATAGCCGGTAATTCTGGTAAAAGCCTGATTGACTGAAATTATCTTTCCATCCCGGTCTGTTATCACGATTGCATTAGCTGCAGATTCTATAGCTGTATCCAACAATAATAAAGCTTCCTCGGCTCTTCGATGTTCGGCAACTTCACGAGCAAGCTCCCGTGTCCTCTCATCCACCTTCTTCTTCAAATTCCTCTCTATCATACGTACACGATACATCCTGTACCGATATGCGCTGGCTCCGGCGGAGACAACCACAATGATACAGAGAGCATAAAACCATAAGGTCTTCCAGAACGGCGATTCAATTGCAACATGAATAGATGTTCCTCCATCATTCCATATGCCGTCATTGTTCGATCCTTTTACACGAAATACATAATCTCCCCCGCTCATATTTGTGTACGATGCAAACCGCCTGTCTGCATCCGTATAATTCCACTTTTCATCAAATCCTTCCATCATATAAGCATATTTGTTTTCTTCCGGAGAAGTAAAATCGAGGGATGCAAATTCAAAAGCAAAACTGTTTTCTCTATATGTCAATGATAGTTCACTGCTCTCTATTATTGAATTTTCCAATATTACATGGCCGTCAATATCTTCTCCGGCAGAAACGCTTTTATTGAATACATGAAAACTTTCAATAACAACCGGAGGAATCAATAAGTTGGTGCTGATACTGTCGGGATGGAAAGAGTTGAACCCGTTCGTGCCGCCGAAGAACATTTCGCCGTCCCGGCTTTTAAGGCAGGCGTTTACGGTGAATTCGTTGCTTTGGAGCCCGTCGCTTATTTTAAAATTTTTAAATCTATTAGTGCCCGGATCGAATTTTGAAAGTCCTTTTTGTGTCCCGAGCCATAAATTGCCTCTCCCGTCTTCAAGTATAGATTGAATTGCATTGCTCGGCAGGCCGTCAGCTTCAGTGTAATGAATAAAACTGCTGTCAGACCGCTCAAGTTTATTCAAACCTATAGTCGTTCCCAGCCAGAGAGCTCCGGATTGATCTTCATATATGCATAATACTTTATTGCTGCTGAGGCTTTTGGAATTTTCAGGATCGTTTTTATAATGTGTAAAACTGTTGTTATCTGCATTCAACCGGTTCAGGCCGCCGTTATCGGTCCCGATCCAGATTGTTCCGTAACGATCCTCCAGTATCGAGCGAATAATATTATCACTGAGACTTTGCGGATCTTCAGATTCGTTGATAAAGGATGTAAATTTCTTTTTATCCGGATCCAATCTGTAAAGGCCTCTTCCGTATGTTCCTATCCAGATATATCCCTGTTTATCTTTGCAGAGAGAAAACACATCGTTATTCGTCCTGCCTATCGTGCCAATATCAGGTATATATAATGTAAACTTTTCGCTGCGCCGGTCCAGCAGGTTCAATCCTTTGTTTGTTCCAATCCAGATCCGCCCGGCTCGATCCGGAAGAATTACTCTTACGCTGTTATTAATAAGGCTGAAAGGATCCTGGGGATCATTTTTGTAATTAGTATATCTGTTTTTCTCTTTATCAAATTTATCCAGCCCTCCGGCCTGTGTTCCTATCCAAAGATTTTTTTTATTTTCTTCGTTAGTTTCAGCGATGGAATAAATCGTGTTATCGCTCAAAGTACTGGCTTTGTTCGGATCCTTTTTATAATGTTTAAATTTCATTCTGCCGCGGTTATATTTATTGATACCTCCAAAATCCGTGCCTATCCAAATAATACCGGTTCGATCCTCGTATATCGAAAGCACTGAATTGTTGCTTATGCTGTTCATGTCGTTCGGATCGGATTCATAATGAATAAACCGATCCTTTTCACGGTCGTATATATTAACACCTCCGCCCCATGTTCCCATCCAGAAACACCCGGTCCTGTCTTCGTAAAACGACTGAACTATATTACTGCTTATGCTGTAAGGATCGCCGGTCCGATTTCTATAATGAATAAAACGGTTTTTCAGCGGATCAAACCGTTCAAGATTGCCGTTCCAGACTGCGACCCAGAGAAATCCCCTTTGATCTTCATATACTCTGTAAATGTCGTTCCCGCTTAAGCTGTTTGGATTTTTTGGATCATGCACATACCAGTAAAATACATTCTTCTTAGGATCGAACATTGAAAGTCCGGCATGTGCGGCAATCCAGATATCTCCGCTCAAACTAATACAAACACATGCGATATTGTCATTGATGATACTGTTTGGATCTGCCGGATTATTCTGATACCGTAAAAATTTTTTTCTTTCCCGGTCCAACCTGTTCAGGCCGCCGCCATATGTGCCTATCCAAAGCGTACCGGCCTGATCTTCACATATCCATCGAATTCTATTATTGCTTAAGCTGGCGGTGTCTTCCGGATTATATTTATAATGTACAAATTTATCCTTCTGGCGGTCATATTGATCGAGACCGCCATCGGTACCTATCCATAGAATCCCGTCGTGATCCTCATAAAGGAACTGCACGGTATTATGGCAGAGACTTTCAGGATTATCCCTTTCTGATTTATAGATCTTAAATTTGTAACCGTCGTATCTGTTTAATCCCTCATATGTGCCGAACCATAAAAAACCTTTTTTATCCTGCACAATACAGGGGACGGAATTCTGCGATAATCCATGCTCATTGGAAAGATGTTCAAACCGGATGTTCTGTTTTTGAGAATGCAGTAGACAAGTATTAATCGAAATTAAAACAGTATATAATATAATCGGGCAGGATCTGATCAGGTTAATCAGCATAAGTGATTCCTTTATCACCGCTCTCCTATTCGACAAGACATGACAAAAGCAACCGGTAGTAATTGGGTATAATTTATAAGTTTTCGCGTTCTTGCGCAATGACAACAAGCAAAAGACAGAATATGCCGGATATTAAAGGGGAAAATCATATCTCCTCAGTCTTGACTACGAAAAATCCTGGCAAATCCGGCAGTATTACCAACCTGTTAAAATATTCAGTCTTAAAACAAAAACACTTTAAAACAAGAATCCCCTTAACGGGGATTCTGAATAAGATTCGAAGACGCTTTATCACTAAATACAGCAGGTTGCAGCACAAAATAGATCTTACCATTTTTTTCTATTCAATCATCAAGCTGCCTGCAAATCTCAACAAGCCTTACAAACTCTGAATTATAGCCTTCTTTATCAGCTCCCAGGGATCTTTTAACATTTTCTAGAATAAGATCATAACTTGAATCGCCTTTTTCCTTTGAATCTCTAAGCATCATTCCGAACATTGCTACAGAAGACGCAAACCGTAAATTTCTTGAAGCATCATCGAAGCGCTTAATTGATTTTCTTACTGGCTTTGTGATTAGATTGCTTGTAGACTCTTCGGGTAATTTATACCGTAGTTTTACCGTCAGCATTTCATCTGCATTGAAAGATTCCGGCTTCACTACGATCGTCTGGTATTTTAGAGAATCGATATTCTGGATATTTGTCTCTTGATCGTTAAGAACAAGCTCATAAAGAGCGGTAACAGTATGGCCCGATCCAAGTTCGCCGGCATCTTTTTTGTCGTCTTTGAAATCTTCTTTATTGAGAAGGCGGTTTTCATATCCTATCAGGCGGTATGATTTTATTATTGCAGGATTGAACTCAATCTGGATCTTTACATCCTTCGCGATCGTGTACAGCGTTCCGGCCAATTGCTCGCCGAACACCTTGCGGGCTTCCTGTATATTATCTACATAAGCATAATTTCCATTTCCTTTATCTGCCAGCTTCTCCATTTTTGAGTCTTTATAGTTCCCCGTTCCGAAGCCGAGCACTGACAGATATATTCCGTCATTACGCTTTTCCTCGATCAAGCGTTCCATCTCAGAATCGCTTGAAACACCGACATTAAAATCACCGTCGGTTGCAAGTATAACCCGGTTATTTCCGTCTTTAAGGAAATTTTCTTTTGCAGTCTTATATGCAAGTATTATTCCCTGTCCGCCCGCGGTTGAACCACCCGCTTCAAGATTATCGATTGCTTTAAGAATTCTTTCTTTTTCATCGCCTGAAGTCGAGGGAAGTACTAGGCCTGCATTTCCTGCATAGACTACAATTGCTACTCTGTCGACACTTCTAAGCTGATTCACTAATAGACGAAATGCGGATTTTACCAACGGAAGCTTTTCGGGCTCATCCATCGAACCCGAAACATCCAGAAGAAATACAAGATTGCACGGCGGTATATTTTCAGTATTGATATTCTTCCCCTGCAATCCGATTAGCAGCAAAGAATTGTCGGCATTCCAGGGACATACCGAGACCTCTGTATTGACAGAAAATGGGTGCTGATTAGCCGGCTGAGGATAATCATATTTAAAATAATTTATCATCTCTTCAATCCGAACTACATCTATAGGCGGAAGCGAACCGCTGTTAATAAAGCGGCGGATATTGCTGTAAGATGCAGCATCAACATCGATCGAAAAAGTTGAAAGCGGATTTGTTAAAGCATCCTTAAATTCGTTTTCATTAATTTTACTATATGCTTCTGTGTTAAAGGATGGATCTAACCTATCCGACAAATTATCACCGTATAGTCGAGCAGCTTTATAATTTGATTCCACACCGCGCATACTACTGATCGTATTCGAAGAAAGCTGCGAGTTAATAGTATATTTCAGTGCACGCATTTGAGCAGTGACTACTACTTCTCCTGCTGCAAATGACTGAGGGTACAACTTAAAGTCCATTCGATGAGATATATCAGGTTTTATTGAAACATTGCCAATAGTCTGTGACCGATAACCGATATAGCTTACTTTAATTTTATAAAGACCTTCCGGTACATTTTTAAATTGAAATTCACCATTTATGCCTGTAAATGTTCTGATAGAAGTTCCTTCAAGAATAATATTCACTCCGATAAGTGGTTCACCATCTAATGAATCCGTTACTACACCATAAATTTCACCCTGTTCAGTATTTTGCTTTTTTATACTGACTTTAACCGGAATCTTTTCTACCTCAATATTTATTCTTGAACTACTATCAATTTTTACTTTTTCAGCTAATAAAGGTTTTGGTTCTTTTTTAAGTGTTTTTTTATTTGCGTCTGCATTTATTTTCTGCTCCGGCAAATATTCCTGCCGGATAGAATCAGTCGACGGTAATGCTTCAATTTGCTGAACTGTAGTTCTCTCTATGTGAGTATTATCCCGCAGATACAGCCATATTATGATTCCGGCACCAATCAGAACCGCAAATCCTGCCGCCAATCGAATGATCGATTTAGGTTCGAAAAGATTCCATACTTGTGTTCTTTTACGCTGCGGCGTATGATGATTCGTGCCGTACTCAAGCAGTTTATTATCAATCGCTTTTTGTAATTTCTCCGGCAGTTCGATAGATTTAGGCAAGCGATGCAAATCGTGCACAACCGATTCAATTTCCGAAACCTTCTTTCTGCACTGCGGGCATTCCTTCAAGTGCAGCTCTACTTTTTTTCTATCTTCGGCGGCCAGCGTGCCGTCGATATAATCATCTATGAGATGAAAAACATGTTTTTTATTCATCGTCCTAATACCTCCTTTAAGAGTCTTCTCGCAGCGTGCAAATGGGCCTTTGATGTGCCGATTGCAATTCCGAGCAAGCCGGAAATTTCGCTGTGCGAATATCCTTCAATATAATGGAGAACAATTACTGCGCGTGCCTGGGCAGGCAGAGTAGCAATAGCTTGTTCGATGTCTATTTGAATTTCACGAGAAGAGGACGTATCTGAATTATCATATATCTCAAGGTCGTCTGTAAACTGAATACGCTTATTGAGATTGTGACGTGACCGCAGATAATCAAGCGTGACATTAACAGCAATACGATGAATCCATGCAGAAAGCGGACTCTCGCCGCGGTAGGTATCAAGCATCTCCCACGTTCTGACCAATGCCTGCTGTGTTACTTCATCAGCTTCTTCCCGGTCAGCCGTAATACGCAGACAAACAGCGTAAATCCGGGGAAGGTTCTGTTTATACAGTCCGAGAAATGCCTCCGAGTCACCTGTTACCGCCCGGTGAACAATATCAAGATCGCTGAGGAATTGCTGCTTTTCCGGCCTGAATACTTCGGTCATTGCGATAGTTTGTTGTTCCATACGTCCTCTCTTTTCTCTTATCATGAGGACGTTTGTCGGATATAGATGGTTTAGTCCCTATCTAAAAAATCTTACGTGAGGAGTTTACCTATGATTTTCTGTGTAATCAAGCTATTAATAGTAAAAAAATGAAAATAACACATTTTTATTGTTGTTTGTATCATATACTGTTGATCTAATGATCTATCGAGAAAATTCAATACATTCATCCTAACAGTATCATTTACTGTTTAAGTATTCATCCCCGGTTTTCTACTTACGAATTTAAATCGGATGGTATCTCGCAGTGCCGGAGAATTATCGTGTTGTTTTTTTAAATTCCGTTTAATATGTTTCTCTTAGTGTTAATATTTGAAACATTTTTATCTGCATATATATCAGATTTAGAACTATGAAACTTGTTTTTAAATCCATTGCAGCAATATTTTTAATCGCCGGTATTGCTTTCTCGCAGCCGAAGGTTTTTATCGATAAACATGAAATCGATCTTGGAACATTATACAGCGGAGATAAAAGAACCGGAAAAATAATAATAAAGAATACGGGCAATGAACCGCTGCACATAGAATATGTGGGATCATCCTGCGGGTGCACAACTGTAAAAAAGCCCAAGGAATTTCTCAGGCCGGGCGAATCTGATTACATCGAATACGTGTTCAGACTTTTCGGTTCTCCTGAAAAGGCGGAAAAATATATCAACGTTGAAACAAATGATCCCGGTGCAAAATCTCTCGATATAAAAATATCTGCAGATATTAAGGAAACGCTGCTGTCGACTGCCGGCTCGAACCATATATATTTAATTGAAAACGCGGTGATTAAAAATCCTGCCGCAAAAAAGATATCGTTGAAAAATATTTCCGGATCGCCGATCGTCATTCACCGCGACAGTACATCTTCATCATCAATTACCGTTAGAATGGATAAAAAATATCTCAGGCCCGATGACACCCTGAACGTAGATCTGACCATAACACCTGAAAAGCCGGGACTTGTCAACGAAGCTTTATATATAATAACGGATTATAAGGATCATACCGCCGTGGAAGTTAAAATCACGATTTTCGGAACTCAGGGAAATTGAATACCGAAATTATTTCAGATCAATTATTAACCCTCTCTCGCACCGCCGCCGATTTAGGAACAGTGAAACTAGAATAGTCTTCTAATTGTCCCAAATATTTTTCCGGATTATATTTTAAAAATGGGAATATTCTAAAGAGTTTTCTGAACACGCTCAGTTTGTTCATAGCCAGGCCGTACTTTACATAATTCGGATCCTGGGATAAATGCCGTTCTTCAGTGACAGCCCTGATATAATAGATTATATTCAGAAGAAGTAACAGCGCTGAATGCCGAATTGCTTCCCAGGGGCCTGCCTGTGATATAAAAGGGATGGAAACCAACCACCAGGAAAGATTCTTGCTCACATAAGCCGGGTGCATACAAAACCTGTAGGGGCCATTTGTCAGGATCCCTCTATTGGTCAAATTGGAGAAGCGCAGGCCGAAGACGATTGATGCCCAGACATAAATAAACAATAAAATCAGTATAGACACTCCCCAAAAAGTATATAATAATTCATTCTCGTTAAACAAATGCACCCAATGGTAATCATCATCATACCGCAGATAATTACCCGATGAAAAACCCCAGAACGGCTGGTAGCATTGCAGTGCCACAATCCAGCCCAGTATGGTAGGTTCAGCCGTACGTATCTGGGAATCAAAAATTTTCATTGTCATCAAATACCCTACGCTTACAAACGCCAGGTCGACAGTGAATATGAGATTATAAAGATAATCATACATATAAGGGAAATACTGTTTCGCCTCTGAAAAATCCATAGTCTTGATAAAATTAAGATTATTAATCAGATAGGAAAACATCAGCGGAAGAAAGAACAGTTTTACAGTCCATCCCAGTATATGCTGCCTGACTGTTTTAATATCAGCTTTCTTCCACTGGCCTAAAATAAACATTCCAAAATGCCAGTAGCTGTCGCGGGGCTCAACCATGAATTTATCAAGAACAATAAAATATGGAATACCTCCTGCAAGCAGAATGACGGCGACATATTTGGCAAAAATCCAATAATTATCAAAGAATGGATCCGAATTGTAAACAGGAAACAACCAGTAGACGAGCGCAACAAATCCAATCGTACCGTACAAACCGGTTACCCCGATTGTTACTCTTTTTAAATCGATTGTATTCCTGATTTTAAAATTCAATCCCGTCGAAGGCCGGCTGTACGTTTTCAAAAATACATATTCAAGAAGAATTATCGGCAGAGCCAGCGCGAGCATGGATAATACCGCCGCTTCCACTTCGGATAAGTTGAAATTCTTAATCTGGGAAAGGCTGTAGATAAAAACAAATACAGCAATCCAGTTGATAGTCATCGAAGTCGGAGATTTAGGCAGGATCATCTTTGGCTTATCGGTTTTCTTTTGCATAGCTCTATAAATTCCGTCTTGTTATTATTTATGAATTTCGTATTAATTTTCTGAAAGTAAAAGGAATAAAATACTGTGTGCGAAGCGAATAAATGTCACTAGACCGGAAAGACAGTTTTTTTTCCGTCATAGCATTTTAACAATGTTATGAATCGATTAATCAAAAAAGAATAAAAAAAAAGGCGAACCGGTTTGCCGGCCGATTCGCCTCAGATTAATACAGACCGGATTACTTCTGCAGTATCATCTTTTCAACCATGTTAAACTCTCCCGCTTTAATAGCGTAGTAATACACTCCGCTTGCCAGATTGGCGGCATTGAATATTACTGAATGCCGTCCGGCTGAATACTCTCTCCCGGCCAGTTCGGTAATTTCCTGCCCGAGGGAGTTATACACCTTCAACGAAACATAATTATTCTCCGGTATCGTAAACGTGATAGTTGAAGTTGGATTGAACGGATTTGGATAGTTCTGTTCTAGAGTATAACCTTTCGGAATAAGCAGTTGAGCTGTTTCCTCTTTCCCGGATTTTGCAACATTGCCAAATCCGATATATCCGTTGCAATGCAGCCATTCACTGTTTGAACCGCCGCATTTATTGTTTTGCCATACACCGGTATTTGTTCCCTGGTTTTCAGCCTGACGAGTGCTTCCGTTTACGGTAATATAGTCAATCTGGACATCGCGTCCGCTGGCATCATTATCAAAATAAACATTGATGCCGCCGGTTGCACTTGTTGTGCAAGACCAATTCCCATAACCGGTACCAATAGTCCATGAGCCGTATTCAGTCCCGCCGACAGTTACCCTAATATGTTCCTGGCCGCTTGTTCCGCGTGCCCTTACAACGATAGTATTGGAACCGCCGCTGCTGCTGGACGATGAGCTGCTTGAACTGCTGCTCGAGCTGCTGCTGCCGGAAACATCGCCGAATCCGATATACCCGTTACAATGCAGCCATTCACTGTTTGAACCGCCGCACTTGTTATTCTGCCATACACCGGTATTTGTGCTCTGGTTTTCAGCCTGACGTGTACTGCCGTTTACTGTTATATAATCGATCTGTACGTCGCGTCCGCTTTGATCGTTAGTGAAATTCACCGTAATACCGCCGGTTGAATTTGTTGACGCAGTATAGTTTGACATACTGGTGCTTAATGTCCATGTAGCAATGGTGCTGTTATTCACACGTAACTGAATGCTTTCGCTTCCAGCTGTTCCGCGGGCCCTTACAACAATCGTGTTGGAACCGCCGCTGCTGCTACTGCTTGATGACGAACTGCTGCTTGAGCTGCTGCTGCTTGAGCTGCTGCTGCCGCCTTCCCACACCGTTACGTTAGAGTTCCCGCTACTTTGATATCCCTCTGTTGCCATTATCTGGTAAACATGCCCCCCAAGATTCCAGCCTTTATTTTTCCATGCGTTAACGTGATTGCTAAAAGTGATACTGGCGCTGCTTCCCGTACCTCTTTTCGACGTCCGGACACTCCAGTACTGATAAAAAGTTTGAGTGCCATCAATAGAAGGTTGGTTGACTCTCTGGGTCCGGTATAAGTCATATGTACCGCCGTCACTGCTGACGGTGCCTGATGACGATGCTCCAGGCGGCCTCCAGCTGCCCCAGCTATCAACAACATAATATTCTATAAGCGGGTTTCTCGTCCATCCATAGAGACACAAATATGCATTACCGGACGGTGACCAGACACCGGCATTGTAGCTTATTACCCTGGATGATGATCCGGTACTCCAGCCTTTACCGCCGACAAAATTATAGGAATTACCCAAATTCCAATTGACACTATAATTGCCATTAGATCCCAAAGTCATGGATGCTGACCCACCATCCTTCCAATATGAATAGTAAAAGCCGTTATTGGTGCCGGTCTGATTAGAGGTTATAGTCTGGGCATTGGATTCCTGCCCGAACGCCGCTATCAACAGCACAGCTAATACACATGTTATTGTAATATTGAGCCTCATAAATATACCACCTTTCAGTTAAGTGAATATTTTGTTGATTAGGAATTACCTTTAAAAAAAGATTTAATTTGTGAATTTTCTTCAGGTATAAGAGTTACAGGCGGGCCTGTACAGCGAACGTACAATACCGGGGTATGCTGAAAACAATCTCCTATCTGCAGACAACATTTAGTCGGTTTTAGAAGCACAACCGTATCCTTTTAAATAAATATTAAGGATTCGTTCTTAATTCAACAGTATATTTTTTTATTTCAACTTATGAATTTACGCGCCTGTTACTTCTTCGAGCAGTCTTTATTTCTCGGATACACAATATGCGTGCAGTACTGCTCCTGTCCAACTTTTGTACAATAATACGGTTACAGTTGAAAAATATTTTATTTCACAATGGTAGATTTATTCAAAATATCTCTGTTTCTACCGGTAGTTTATGCATTAACACATTCATCGAACTGAAAGAATCATCAAAACAAATATGATAAACGTTTCAAATCCATTTTACATGTCATCTTATAAACTACGATAGAGCACTTCTGAAAATCGGGGATGAACTTTGAAATAAATATAGAAATGAAGCTCTAGAGTAGATAGCCAAATTTAGACAAATAGTAACCAGAAAACGCACAAATAATTACAGCAGGATTTTTGGGCTTTATTGATCAACGCTGATTGAGCCCATTACATCAGGCAAAAAGGCCGTATTATCGCTGCCAAAAATTTTTCAAGCGAAGTTATACAACAGATTAAAAAAAAAGCGAACCGGCTGTTTAACCGGTTCGCCTTAGAGTAATATGAAGAAGATTAATTACGCAAATAACCTTATCCAACATAGCTAACTTCCATACTGAAAATTAATTGCAGTGTTCTTGAAAGTTACGATATACCGAACAAGATTGGTTTAATATATAATGTAAGAATTTACTTTACCAGCCATTATTAGCTAAAGAGTAACCAAATAACGCACTATGTAATATCAGTGGGGTTTATGAATTTTACGGAATTCACGCAGGCCGATTCCCTTTTCCTTTTTAAAAAAACGGGAAATATGCTCAACATCGGTAAAATTGAAAAGGGAGGTTATCTGGGAAACAGGCATGTTTGTTTCTATAAGTAATTTTGAAATCAGCTCAACGCGAACCTGCTGAATTTCATTATAAATTGTTCTGTGGATAGTCTCGTTGAACTTCTTTTCCAATGCCCGCCTGCCGCTGCTGGTAGCATCCACGACATCTTTAACCATAATCTTATTCTTTGCGTTATTCTTTATATACTGAATTGCACGAGCGACCTCTTGATCGTCTACTGCAAGTATATCCGACGATTGCCTCTGGACAATATGACTCGGCATGGCAACTATTTGCCTGCTGTTAATTTTTTTTCCGGTACTCATCATTTTATCCAGTAGCTTTGCCGCCTCAAATCCCGCTGTTTCAACATTCAGGGCAATACTGGAAAGAGGCGGGTCCGCAAATTCGCAGACTATTTCATCGTTATCAACACCTAAGACTGCTGCCTCTTCCGGGACTTTAATATTTGTCAATTTGCAGACTTCCAGTATATGCTGCCCCCGGTCGTCATTGCAGGCAAGTATTCCCACAGGTTTCGGCAGTTTTTTGATCCATTTACAAATATGCTGCTGTTCCTTTTCCCAGCCGCCCGGTATGTTTCTTTTTAACGGGATATAATGATGAGTTTTAATACCGCACTCACTGTTAAATCGGTCAAAATAAAATTCGCGTTCTTCAGACCATACTATACCGTCGAAACCGCAATACGCGAGGTTCTTGAATCCTTTTTCAATAAAATGCCTGCTTGCCATCCTCGCGGTTGAAGAGGAATCCGTGATTATTATCGGTATGTTTTTAGGATAGTTGATAAAATGAGGAGCAAAAATCGTCGGGACTTTCAATTTCAGCATTTCTTTTGTAATCAATGTATCGCGCATTATAATACCGTCAGGCTTCCATTTTGTTAAATTCGGAATTGACGATTTCAGATCTATCGGCTCTTTAAAAAAAGTCCAGGTAGTATTAAGCCGGGAGTATCTGGCAACACCTGAAATTAACTGCCTTCCGAAGGCACGCGAAGTTTCCAGCAGTAAAATAACTCTTTTCATAAATTATATTCCGGAAATAATTATCATAATCCAGAAAAATGCCGATATAAATTTATTACTTCCTGCGCAGAATTGTTCCCTTATAACCCACCGCGGTAGAATTGCTTAAATCAATAAACGAAACAGCATTTAAACTGGATATTGAAAAGCTTTTTTCCGGCACCCAATTACTTCCGCCGTCTGATGTTCTGAGTATTGTACCGCTTTGGCCGGTTATAATACCATTATTTATATCTAAAAAATCAACAGAGTATAATGCACTTCCCGTTCCGCTTGTTTGTGCAACCCAGTTCGTACCTCCGTCTGTTGTATGCAGAATCTCGCCATTTAAGCCTGCCGCTGTGCCGTTGTTTGCATCTGCAAACGATAAACCGTATAAAAGATTTGTCGTTCCGCTTGTTTGTGCAAACCAATTGGTTCCACCATTGATTGTACGGAGAATTATGCCTCCCGTACCTGCTACATTGCCATTATTTGCATCTGAAAATGAAACTGCATAAAACGAATTATTTACTCCGCTTGTCTGTGTAGTCCAGTTCGACCCTCCGTTTACCGTTCGGAGAATAGTCCCGTTGTGGCCAACTGCAGTGCCGTTATTTGAATCTATAAATTTAACTTCAAGCAAATCTCTTGTTGTCCCGCTTGTTTGAGTCAACCAGTTTTCTCCTCCGTCGACGGTACGCAGAATAACACCGTTCCTGCCTACTGCAGTGCCGGTGTTTGCATCTATCAGACAGATGCCGCTCAAATCAACGCCGATCCCGCTTGATTGGGAGCTCCAGCTTGTTCCTCCATTTGTTGTTTTAAGTATTAATCCTTTATTACCTACTGCAATTCCGTTATTTGCATCGGCAAACGATACATCATTTAAATCATCTGTGTATCCGCTTGATTTCTGGGTCCAGCTTGTTCCTCCGTTTGTAGTTCCAATTATCACTCCATACGCACCGACTGCAAAGCCTTTACTTCCGTCAATAAACGAAACGCTGTATAGTCGATCTGATGTGCCGAATTGTTGAGTCGTCCAGCTTGTTCCCCCGTTCGTTGTTCGGATTATAGCTCCATTGGAGCCGACTGCAGTACCTTCGTACGCATCTGTGAAAGTAAAACAATAATAGTCAGATCTCAGCACACCCGTTTGGGCAGTCCATTCTGTTCCTCCGTTCGTTGTACGGAGAACAGTCGTTTCATCACCAAATGCGATGCCGATATTTGCGCCTGAAAAAGATACACTCCTCAGCGTCTCTGTTGTTCCGCTTGCCTGTGCATTCCAGCTTGTTCCTCCATTTGTCGTTCGGATTATAACTCCTTTACCTCCAACTGCAGTGCCGCTATTTGCATCAGAGAAGTGAATATCATATAAGATTTCGGCCGTTGCGCTAATTTGACCTATCCAGTCAGCTCCCCCATTTGTGGTTCGGAGTATTGTTCCGTTAGCACCGGCCGCAATGCCATTATTTACGTCTGTAAATGAAACACAATACAAGTCATAAGTGGTTCCGCTTTTTTGCGCATTCCAACTTGTTCCCCCGTCTATTGTACGTAAAATGGTTCCATCAGAACCAACCAGGGTACCAATATTTGCATCTACGAATGAGAAATCGTACAGCGTGCGCTCTTCTCCGATTTCTTGTATAACCCAATTAGTTCCCCCGTCGGTTGTTCGGAGAATTGTTCCTGATACCCCTGAAGCATAACCGATATCAGCATTAATAAATTTCACTGCACATAAGGTGTTCCCTTGAGGTAGAGGATTCTGCCAATACCATATTCCCCCGCTGACAGGTATATTAACAGGCAAAATTAAATCACTGTCTCCGCTGCATCCTGAAATTATGAGTAGATACGAAAACGAAAATAAAAATAGAAATGCTGTTATTCTCATTGCAGTTGCTCCTAATTATGAATAGACAACAGTAATTTGAAACAAAGGTTAGAATATTAGACATAAAATGCAATACCATCTGTCACAAACAATACGATAAACATAGCACCTAATGCAAAACAAGATATATAGCAGGATTAATACGTAGTACATTCTATATACTAAGAATATTTGCCGTGTTTTTTCAGAGTAGAATTATTTTATCTGAAAAAGATGGATTAACAGCTGTTGAACAAAAAAGAGGTGTCCGCTTTCGCAGACACCTCTTTGGAAGGAATACTTTATTAGTCAAACGGCGCCGGCTTCACATATCGCAGCAGCCTCTTCATTGGCCATAAAAATTCTCTTGTGCAGAGTATCTTGAATCCAGTTTTTAGAATGCTGACTGGTTTCTATTAAAGGATCGAGAAGATCGGTACTGCTCCCATGTTCTGTTATTTTTCCGTCGACAACCCTGTTTATGTTGATTCCGCGGACTTCAACAGGTTTGCCAGTGGGTTTGATACCCATGCAGCTTCCGAGTCGTGTTCCGTTCATTACATAACTTGTTATAACCCAATCTCCTTCAGTAATCTGCAAATCGATAGACAACTTTAAGTCCGGATATATTTCACGTATGCCGGCAATTTTTTTCTCAATACCTTTGAGTCCCAAACGGTATCTTTTGTTATTAAGGATTTCTGTATAGTGAGGTGAGATGAATTTCGATATTTTTTCGGCATCGCCGGTATTCAGGATATTCTCGATATACTGTTTAACTATCTCTTTTTTTTCGCTTTCCATAGTCAGTTCCTTCCTTTCTGTTACACAGTGTTCATGGCGTCTTTATTTATTATGTCGAAAATTGAAATAACTTCTCGCTGATGCGGCAGTATTTTGCAGGTTCATAGTCCTCCTCTCTATGTTTTTAGCGCCGTTCATTTTTATCCTGTCCAATAATCCTCACAAATCTATTTAAACTTATAAAGCTGCAAATATAAAATCTGCCGTATTATAACAAACCGCCTGTCATCATTATCGTGTCAGTACATTCCTATTTCTACTCCCGGTTTTTTGTAGTATTTGGTTCAATCATTTCATACCGCGAAAATCAATCTGACAATCGATGGATTTATATATACTTCCGGAATTCTATTATAAAAGAGAATTAAAGAGATAGGAATACGTCTAAGTGCAGATATTGAAAAGTCTCAAAATCCGGCCGTCTAATCAGACCTTCCATATCAAAATAACAGAATTAATTATTTACCGTCTTCGGTCGAAAGGATTTACTAAATGTATTATTAAGAAAAAAGATCATTTCTTATCAATCACTTCTCTCACCGTTTTCAGCACTTCAACCACGTCGTACGGCTTAAACAAAAAATGCATAACGCCGGCCCTTTGCAATTCAGATTTCATTTCCGGATCCAGATAACCGGTGGCAAGGATAACGAGCTGTTCCGGTTTAATGTTTTTAGTCTGGCGGCTGACCTCAAGTCCGGTCATTCCCGGCAGACCGAAATCCGTTACTACAAGGTCTATTTCATTTTTCTTTTCTTTGAAAATATTTATTGCCGTTAAACCGTCCCCGGCTGTTAAAACCTTATATCCTTTTTCATCCAGCATCATTTGAAGAGAAGTAAGGAGAGCTTCTTCATCTTCCACAACAAGGAGTGTTTCATGGCCGCCCGAAATATCTTCATATGTTTCCGCTTTTTTCTCTTTCACCGGTATAATTGTAGACGACATCGGAAGGAATATTTTAAATGAAGTCCCTTTTCCTTCTTCGCTTTCAACATCGATAAATCCGTTATGCGACTGAACCACGCCGAAAACAACCGACAGACCCAATCCAGTTCCTTTCCCGATCTCTTTTGTCGTAAAAAAAGGTTCGAAAATCCGTTTACGCACGGCTTCGCTCATTCCTTGACCGGTATCCGACACTTCGATACAGACATAGTCGCCTTTGGTTATATTCTGGTGCTTGTCCTTCAGGTACTCGCT
>JAFGLB010000132.1 GCA_016928255.1 Bacteroidota bacterium | reverse complement strand
TGACGGCGTTCGGTCCAAAAGCATATATAATAACAGGTACTCCGGTATGCTCGTGTGTAAGCCATCCAATATCCAGATTTTCACCGTTTAGTTTTCCCCGCTCGATTCCTATGCCTCCGGTTTCATGATCGGCCGTTACAATAACCAGAGTGTGTTTATCTTTAAGAGCGAATTCAAGTGCGGATTTAACTGCTTCGTCAAAAAGTATTGTCTGCCTGATAGCCTCTTCTTCGTTGTTATCATGGCAGACCCAATCGATCAGACTGCCTTCAACCATTAATAAAAGCCGCTGCTGTTATTCGTTTTATAACCGGTGGAAAGGGCAGTCCCGCCGGCCGCAGCAGGTTATCAGTCTGTTTGCAGAATGTGTTCTCACCAGTCCGGTAACCGGCATTTTTTCCATGTTCAATTTTCCGCCTGCTCCCAGGGCGCCAATACGGGCAGAAGCTACCTGCGCTAATCCCATTCCGTCGCCTATCATGAAGATTACATTTTTTTATTTGAGAATCAGGCAGCAGGGGATAATAAACTGTGTCTGTCCCCGAAAACGCATTGTTTATCGAGGCAATAAAGAGAGTAACTATAATAAATGATTTTGTTACTGCCCGTATATTTCTATTTTTTCATTTATTAATCCGGTTTTCCTTTAACGCTGCTGTTGTTTTGTTATATTTCCAAGTCAATATACAAGTTAACACTATTCATTCTTAAAGCGAAGTTGCTGAGCAATTTTTTTTACTTTCCCTTTTTTAATGTAATATTTTTTTCATCTTCTCTTAGAACGTTATTATAAAATTTTTTGAACTCTTTGTATTCTTCAGGATAAATAATTTTTTTGTTGTTGATGAAAATCCTTTTTCCTTGAATTATTCCTTTTGAGACTGAATAGGTCAATGAATATTTACCGAACTTAGATGTTATGGATTTTGAAGGTACGAGATCAACAGCACGGTATCCAGCGGGAATTTTTATTGTTAAATCTTCGCTTAAAGTATCAGTACCCGGATAATATTCATATGGAAACACCCGTTTTTCATATAAAAGAGCTTGATCTGTTTCCAATTTATCAGACCAATTTACTTTTAGTATTTTCAATCCGCCGGCTTCAGTGATATAATTGTTTGCCAAGTAAGAAAATTTATACGTGAATACAGGTTCCGGAAAATCGAGATTTTCGAATTCATAACCCTTTAGCTGAATCGAATTATTATCATATGTAAGAATGCTGATAATTTTATTTTCAGTTTCTTTTTTCCCCTTATTTCGGAACAAATTCCGGTAATATCCAGCAGGTGCTCCGATGCGGGTTGATGTACGTTCTATGAGAATGCTGTTATCGGAATTTATTGTTAAAAAAGATGTTCGGGTAATGTTTTTTGGAGAAAACAGATCATCTGAAAGGTAAAATGGTTCTTTTTCGTCTGGTTTGATTAATAATGCAAAAGCATCCTGATCGAGAAAAGGTGCAGATTCCATAGAATAATTATATGCGGTTAAGTCGAGATATTTCATTCCGGCTTTTGTTTGTGCTCCTACAATACAGTGGTTGAAAGCAATAGAAGGCAGTACAAATTGATTTTTTCCTTCATTACGTGTATTAACGAGTACATGATAAGCAGGAATGCCGATTTCCTTCAGCATCGCAATGCATAAAGTCGCTACATCTTTACAATCCCCAATTTTATGAACTAGTACATTCCGCGCTCGCTGCGGAATAAAAGATGACTGTCTGAAGGAGACGCTGCTGTAACGTATCTTTTCCGTTATATAATTATAGACGAGTCTGATTTTTTCATTTTCTGAAAGGTTCGGTTTTTCTTTGAATAGCTCTTGAACCTGCTCCTTGATTTCAAAAGAGGAGCGTGTTTTATCTCTGGTTATATCGAAGTACCATTGAACGATATAATCCCAAGCCGGGATCGAAGAAATATGCAGTTTAGTACCTATATCGTCCAGCACCGGCATGCCTTCTTCCTGCTGGATTGACGGTAAGTTTTCCATTGTCCACGTGTAAAGCAGTCCGTCTTGAAGCGTATCTATAGCAGGTTTGGTATCGGCCTGCTGAAGTTTGTATCTAAACGGCAATTCCAGCGGAACAAGAAGAGAATAACGCACTAGTTTCTTGGGAATATATCCATTAAAAAAAATTTCATCCCAAAAATGTTTTGAGAGCTTGCCAGAATAATAATTCCTGACATGCCATTTTAGATAAATTATATCTCCGCTTTCCAGCGATTTGAAAACGACCTGGTTTCTGTTAATGTCGGCCTTAATTTCACTGTGATCCTCAGCTTTTATAACAACGGCTTTTTCGATTGTTAATCTTTCCGAATAGGAATTGTAACCTATATAGTATTCCTTAAAATCATCTACACCCCGGCTATTAAATGTTTTTACTGCAATTTCACGTGTATATTCAGACGCCCCTTCCGGATAGACTACACGCTTGGTATCATCTAATAAATAGATTGCTTCATCCTCAGGGTAACTTTCAGCGGATATTCCGGTCCTTTTTAATCTGGCAATATCTTCAGATTGAAAAGATGAAAAAATTTGCGGCTTACCTTCAATCTCTCGTAACGTCTCTCGTGATCCATAATTAGTAGGCAAAAACGCAAGTGCTTGCCGAAAAGACTGTCTTGCTTCGTTAATATTGTCCGCTATGCGATAACAATTTCCAAGTTGATCCCAGGCAGTTGAACTATTAGGGCATATTTTTATTACCATTTTAAATTTCTCAATCGCTTTTTCATATTGCTGTGCCTCGACATATGTTTTTCCTAATGCCTGATGGTATCCCGGAGATGCAGGATCAAGCTCCAGCAGCTCTTTGAATGTTTTTTCATAAAGAGCCAGCTTTCCCCATTGAAGGTACATTTTTGCCAGAGCCAATAAGGGCGTGGAAGAATAATCATATTTTAAATAATCTTTTATGATATTAACAGCAGGTTGAAAATCTTTGTTGGTTTCTAAGGCAATTTGTGCATTCAGATTGGCGAAATTCCACGACCATGGATAGTGCTCATATGCTTTTTTTCCATAGGCAATAATTTTATCAATCTGCTTTTTCTTGCCGTACAAACCGACATATAGAGAATATACTGTTTCGCTTTCTGGAAGTATTGTCTCTAATTCTCGGATTTTTTGTTCCGCTTCATCGAACTGTTCGTTTTCTAAGAATTGCGAATACCTGTAAATGAGTACAACCGGTATTTTATTGTCTAATGATGAAATTTTTTCAATAATGTCCCCGTTCTCATTTCCTTTGTTTCCTCGTGTATTTGCTTCGATAAAAGAATAATAAAACATACTGCACTGCGGCAGCATCTTCGACCCCTTACGAAGTATTTCTTCTGCTTCTGCCGCCTTATCGTTGCGCAGATAACATTCTGCAAGAAGAAAATAGTTTTCGTAATGATCAGGATGTTGTTTGATTTGATCAATAAAAAAGGCTTCGGCGAAGTTGTTTATTATTTCAATGCTGCCGTTTATTTCGGAAGAATAAGCCTGCGGTTCTGTTGAGACTTTAAGTCCGGGAATCTCATTTCCGTTCAGGTCGGTTGCTCGAAGCATGAAATTGCAGCTCGTGATTTCCGAATAACCGCATTTTATTAAAACTCTATTCCATCCTTTTTGCAGTTCCGTTGCTGCAATGTAAGTGTCCAGATCGTTGTTGTTTTCATCCTGCGCAGAAAGAACAAGTCTGTCATTTAAAAAGAACTTCAATGAACCGGAAGTGCCTACGCGTATTTGCACTTTCTGCCGGATTGGTGAATAAATAAAACTATTTGCATAAAATATTGCGTCGTCATATGCGAAATACCGTGTAAAATCGATCCAGCGATCACGCCTGATAAAATCAATTTTGAACCATGAAGCAGGCGCACCATGCTTGCCAGAATATACGGCTGTAGGATTATATTCGGTTTCAGGAGGGAAAACGGCATCATAACCGCAAGCCGAAGTATTGTCAAATGCGCCTAGAAGCATCCAATCTGTAATTGCATGCATTCTGTCGTAGTATTCTTTTGATTTAGAGAGGTTGTTTTTCTTTTCATAATACTCACCAAGGACCTCCGATGCCATACCTCTCAGGCTTGGAGGTGCTTTTATATCCTTTGATAACAGCACAAGTCGTTCGATAATCCCTCCTTTTTCCATCCATGGATTATTACGAAACATAGAAGTAATCCATGTTGAATAGATGTAGGGATAGGGATTATCCAATTTATCAAGCGCCTGCCTGTAAAATGTCCAGGCTTTTTCATGCTGTTCTTGAAGTGTATATAACAACATGAGTCCAATATATGCCCGTATATTATTCTCGTCTTTTTGAATTGCTGAAAGAAAAGACTGTTCAACGAGGTCGCGCCTGTTTGCGTTCCATTGCTCCCAGCCTTGATTGACCAAGGCATCGCTTTCTGATGCAGCTAACATTGATAAATTCAACATCAAGCAAAGTGCAATATAATACAGCGAATGAGTGCGGTAATGTTCCATATATTTCCCTTATTAATTCGTAGAAGTATTGGATAAGAATGAATTGTTATCAATATATTCGAAATGTTATCAACAATCAACGAATTGATATCAATTATAAATTGATTGATCGTGAATACCTTTCAGATTTATATTGTC
>JAFGLB010000131.1 GCA_016928255.1 Bacteroidota bacterium | reverse complement strand
TTTGTATTGGGATGTTTCCACTTATCAAAGAATTTAACATCAGCGCTGTGGGGAGTCGGGGTCGGCAGATCTATCTGTACGCGCTGGGGAATCGGGATTGAATCGCCTATAATAATTGACTCGCCCTGGCGTAAAAGCGGAACGACGCTGTCCAGACCGCTGAATGTATCGGGCATCAGACGCCGCACATAAACCTGATCAGTCGGATTAAGCAGCCGCAAAATAATAAAATTGTTGCATTGCGAGAGTATTGTCTCGGAAATATCCGAGGGGCGCTGGCTTACAATCATGCAGCTGACGCCGTATTTCCTTCCTTCTTTTGCAATACGTTCGACAGTCCGCCGCGCTGCTTTTGAACCGTCGTTAGAAGTGGACAGGTAATTATGAGCTTCCTCGAATACCAGCAAGATAGGCAGTTCATGCCTCTTTGGATTCCAGAAATTAAAATCGAAAGTCACTCTCGCGATTAAAGCTGAAATTGTCTTGACCACATCGAAAGGAACACCGCTCATATCCCAAATTGTGATTCGTGCTTTACTTGCCAGGCCAAACAGAGTCATCAAAAGCGGCAGAACAGATTCCGTCTCTACACAGATATTAGGCTGGAATAAAAACGCATAACGGGGATCGCTCATCTTGTTATCCAGCCGGATCAGCATCCGGGAAAATTTTCCGAAATACGGCCCTTCTTTTGTTCCGCCTGCCGAAGTAACTCTTTCCGTATCCAGAAAATGAAGCTTGGTTCTAATTTCTTTTAGATCGTACGACACCGGGGAATCGATGGTGATGACATCTGCAAGAGTCGGATTCTTAGCTTTTTTTGCGGAGTAAATAAGATCCTGTAAAACAGCACTCTGCACAGAGGCATTCTCATCCGTCGGTTCGACGAACATTTCCAGCATTTCTTCCGCATTCATCAGCCAATACGGAAGCTCGAGAGAAGCTATATCGCAGAATTGACCCGTGTCCGGAAATGCTTCTCTGTATTCATTATGCAAATCAAGAAGAACAATATGCGTATCGGAGAATCTCGCCACTTTCTGAAGAATTGAAGCAACAGTATATGATTTTCCGGCGCCGCTCGAACCGACCACCGCGAGATGTTTTCCAAAAAATTTATTCGGATCCAGATACGCTCGCTCGTTCTCAAATAAGGACAGCTGGCCGATGGAAAAATTATACTGCTGATATGCTGCAAATATTGATTTAATATCTTTATCTTCAAGCAAATAGACAACCATATCCACTGTCGGCATAACGGAAACACCTGTTTCGTATTTACCTTTCCGGATCGTTCCGACTAAAGTAACCGTCATGATGTATTGTGCATAATTCACACCGTCTTCGCGTCTCTCTTCCTTTTTTATTCCCGCGACAATACCTATGACATAAATGGCGCCTATCGGAATCAGCACATATGAACCAATCTGTCCAATATAATAGACCCGATCTCCGATTTTTTTTGTCATGTTTGTGATTTCACGGTCAAGAAGCACAACGACAGTCACGTCGGCGACTTCCTTTACAATACCTATCTGCTTTTGTTCCCACATAGATTTTCCTATTGTTCTGTTTTTAAAATTTTCCCTTTCAGCTTTCCTTCGGAGCCACTACCGGAAGACTGAACCTAAATGTTGTTATTTTCCCCGGCTCACTTTCAGCCGAAATAACACCGCCATGCGCTTCCACTATCAGCTTGCATATTGCCAATCCCAATCCGGTTCCTTTTGCCTGCACGATTTCAGAAGCCATACCCTGTTTGTATCTTTCAAACAGCATCGGTAATTCTTCGGCAGGAATTCCAGGCCCGTTGTTAATAATTGAAATCTGTATAAATTCGTTGAATCCCGCATTATCTTTTGTACAAACAATGTCAATTTTAACAGTTCCGTCAGCCGGTGTAAATTTTAATGCATTGCTGAGAATATTTGTGAACACCTGGGCAATTTTCTGAGAATCCACGGAAATTGAAGGCAGGGATTCTTCAATAGACATGTTAACCTGTATCTGTTTTTGTTTAAACTGAGGCTGCATTTGCTTCGTGATTCTGTTTGCAATCTCTCCGATAAATACGGGATCTCTTGTCAGGTTCATCTTGCCAGCTTCAAATTTTGAGAGATCCAGCATATCATTGATCAAATTAAGAAGCCGCCTTGTCGCATCCTCGGCCGAGACGAGAAGTTCCCTGTGGACTTCCTGAATAGGTGAGTTTTTAATCAGCGGTTCTTCCAGCAATTCCAGGATACTGCTGATTCCGCCTATCGGGCTGCGCATATCATGTATCAACATGGCCATAAAATCAGCTTTTGTCCGTTCAAGTTCAGCTTCCATCTTCTTGAGACGGACGAGCGACCGAGTGCGAACCAGTAATTCATCAATATCTATCGGTTTTGTGAGGTATTCATCTACTCCCAATGAAAAACCTTGTTCAATACTCGATGCATCTTTTCGCTGGGCAGTCAGAAAAATCACCGGTATATCCACTGTCTTCTTCGAAGCCCTCAAATGTTTCAGTGTCTCAAATCCATCCATCTCAGGCATTTGAATATCCAGCAGAATAACATCCGGGCGGCTTTGAGCGGCAACTTTCAGGCATTCTTTGCCGCTGCTTGCGCGCAGCATACGCACCGGTTTTCGTTTCAGTGCAAATTCCATCAGATCAAGGTTATCTTCTGTATCATCGACAATAAGAATTGTAGGCTGCAGATCTTCCATAAATTTTTTTAGCTCTTTTTCTGTTGACTTGATTGATTAATAATTCTCTTTATTGTACTCGAAATTATTTCTTTTGAAAATTGACTTTTTTCTATGTATTCCTGAGTGAGACCATCCAGGCTCCTGCGCTGGCTGTCGGTAATATCCGCCCCGGAGACAATGACTATAGGAAGATCGCGCCATTTATCCTGACTGCGGAGTTTTTTTACGACTGTAAACCCATCCATACCCGGCATCATCAGATCCAGGAACAACAGCGATGGATTTATATTATCAATTTCCTTAATGGCCTTATCGCCGCCGTATACGGCTACAGCCCGGTATCCTTCTGTCTCGAGCAGTATTTTTAATGAATCAGCGAAATCCGGATTATCGTCGACAATCATAATAGGCTGGCTCTTGGAGCGGCAGGCGCGTTCAACAACGCTGAGTACTTTTCTGGGTTCCGACGGTTTAGCAATAACATCCAGGGCACCAAGCGATAATGCCAGCGGCCGGTTTTCAATAATCGAATGTATAATCACCGGGATATCCCTTGTTGCCGGATTACTTTTGAGTTCACGCAAAACCTGCCAGCCGTCTTTTTCGGGCATCATAATATCTAACGTGATCACTGCAGGCTGTAATTCTTTCGCCAGACGAATCCCGTCTTCTCCCGTTCCTACTCCGCGGACAGAATAACCTTCTGGTATAAGGTAATGACGCAAAAGATCTATCACCTCGGCATCATCGTCAATACAAAGAACCAAGATACCGGAGGCAGGTGCGACTGATTTTTCCGGTGCAGGTCTTACCGCAGCAATTGTTTTTGTTATTTCATCAGCCTTAGCAGTCCTCGGTGCAGGAGGCTCTTCTGCCGGTTTTTGCTGCTTTTCTTTCGGAAACTCAGGCGGCAGGACCAATGTGAATGTCGAACCTTTTCCGTACTCGCTTTGCACTGTCAAATTACCGCCGAGCAACCGGGCATAATTTTTAGCTATCGGCAGACCCAGACCGGTTCCTTTGTATTTTCTCGAATTACTCGTATCTATCTGTGAAAATTCCTCAAAAACACGCTCCAGATTCTGCGGCTCAATTCCTATTCCATCGTCTTTGACCGCAATAGATATCATCTCACCCTGCTTCTTTGCAGTGATTGTTATTGCTCCTTGATCCGTAAACTTGGCTGCGTTACTCAAAAGATTCAGCAATATTTGTTTCACCTTAAGAATGTCCGTATTTAACGCCGGGAGATCCGGTTCAACTTCCTGCACAAGTTTAACGCCTTTTTGAGTTACCATAGGCTCCACTGTAACCATAACATTAGAAACTATATCGCTGATTTCGCCGGTGTCAAGATTAATCGGTGTTCTTCCCGCTTCAATTTTTGAAAAATCCAAAATGTCATTGATCAGCTCTAGCAAATGCTTGCCGTTTTTCAATACTTTTTCAACAGCACTCGCCTGATCGGGTGTAAGCGGTTCTCCGTGCGGCCCCAGCAAAACCGAGGTAAAACCGATAATCGAGTTTAGAGGAGTCCGCAATTCATGCGACATATTGGAAAGGAATTCCGATTTAACACGATATGCTTTCTGCAGTTCGGCATTCTTCGTATTTAACTCATCATTTTTTGCAGCAACTTCTATTCCCAATTTGCGCGTGGAATCGGTGTTCATAGCGTTTGTTATTGCTACGCCAATTTGAGGAACCGAATTATTTATAATCTCAAGCCGCATGCTGTCAAACGGCTGCATCGAACCAAGAACAATAACACCGATCAGATTATCCTGGAACAGGATAGGCACCGCAAGGACATTTGTCGGTGCAACTTTTATGAGTCCCGTGTCGATAATGAATTCTTTCGTAACAATTATATCATTGACTTCCAGATTAGCCTTCATAGCTGCGCACTGGCCCGGGACACCTTCCCCGACTTTATATTCCAGTTTATCTTCCGTCATATTCAATGCATAACCGCTGACCAATCTCAATAAATCCAACTCGCTGTCCAGAAGGTACAGCGCACCAACTGCGGCTTGCGTGTGAAGGCAAAGAATCTGCAGGCTTGCCTGTTCGACATTTTCGGTGGAATCATGCCTATTCAATGCCGTCATCAATTCGGAATATGCCGTCAACCGGTTGTAATTGCCTTGAAGGATTTCAGACATCTGATTGAAATCTTTCGCCAGTGCTCCCAGTTCATCCCGCTGATGCAGTGTTATCGGCTGGAACACGCCTTTCATTATATTCTGTGTTCCGTTGCGCAGTTTTTCCACAGGTTTTGTTATTGAACGTGTAAGAAGAAAACCAAGGAGAATGGCAAACATGGCAAAAAGAATATTTATGAAGATAACAAATGTGTTAATATTTTTGGTTCTGCCAATAGCATCCTCAACATTCATCGATACGGATCTGATTCTTCTTTCGTACAGAGAATTAAGCATGGTTACAGCAGTCTCAAGGTACCGTGCACTGGTCTCTCTCCGCCCTAATGCCATTATCTCCTGTGTGAGTCTTTCTCCGGTGAGGCCGGATGTACCCAGGAGTATCTTTCTGTCTCCGATATTGGTTATCCAATCATATACATAAGATCGTATTTGCTTAATCGTATGGTTATCAATAGAGTCTTTATAACTTTCCTGAAGGACAGCAAATTCGTTATCAAATGTTTTTAGATAAGTATCATATGCCACCCTTTTTTCCTGATTGCCCACATAAAAGTAATCGTCAGCCGATTTTTCCAGGTTACTAATTAAACTCTTGATACGGTCTATATCCGTTGCCGCCGAAATTTCGTCGAAGGCCTGGCTGTAGCTTTTTTGCTGTTGTGTTAAAAAATAGATAGTGACGCCGGTCGTTCCCGTAAGGATTAGCAAAAGAATTATAAAATCGCCTATTACTTTCCAGAAAAGTTTTGATGAGAACATAAATGCCTCAGAATAGCAAACAAAATTGTAGAATCAGATAACCCGATAATGTTTTTTGCATTAACAACCTTTCAGATAGCTGTATCCGAATCAATTTACAGTAAGGCACATAGAAATGCAAGTACTTACAGGCTGAAGTTCGTCTTTAAGTTTAAGATTTCGCATTCAACAAAGCCAAAATCAATATTGTTTCGTATAATTTATTTACCTGTTCCTTATATAAAAAACTCCTGACAGATGATACAGTTTTACCCATTATGGAATAGATTAGGTTTTACCGGAACCTTTTTTATTAGATTTCTCGTCAAAATAAAAGTTAAAATACTTCTTGGCATTGTAATAACAAATATCCCGGACTATACCGCCGACAAACTTTACATCGTTAGAAATCAGGCCTTCTTCCATCTCCCGCCCGAGGATATTGCATAACAACCGCCGGAAATATTCATGTCTCGGGTAAGAAAGGAAGCTTCTCGAATCCGTCAGCATACCGACAAACTGGCTTAACAGGCCTAACTGCGAAAG
>JAFGLB010000130.1 GCA_016928255.1 Bacteroidota bacterium | reverse complement strand
TTGGTCAGATAATCATCTGCACCCAGCCCCTTTCCATACCTGACCATTCCTTCATCCGTCATACCGCTCAGAAAAATAAATGGAATATGGTTCAGGTGATGCAACTGGCGGACTTTTTCATAGAACGAGAAGCCCCCGATCGTCGATGTTTCCAGATTGATATCCGAAATTATCAAAGCAGGCATATCACTCTTAAGACCTGCAAGCGCTTCGTCCGACGTATTATAGGCTTGCACTGTAAATCCGCCGCCTTCGAGGACCCTGACAATCATTCCAAGAGTATTTTCGTCATCATCTATCACATAGAGCATGGGTTTATCTTCATGCTCTCCATATTCTGCCAGTACTTTTGATTCTATTCTCGAGTGTGCTTCCGGCGATATCTGGTACTTATAGCGCAGTTCATTAACAACCGCCGACCGTTCCTTCACGTTCATCCCGGAAGTCCATACAAGCGTGAAAGCATGAGCATATGATTCTTCTTTTGCTTCCAATTCTAATTTTGCATGCTCTTCATTTGTAATTCTTAGTGTTGTACGCAAATCACGAAGCTGACTTTGTTCCTCCTGTGAAACGGCTCCGTCTGCCCAAGCAAGGAGCAGCACGCGCTTGTACATATCATTTGCCTGATTTGACTTTTGAGATTCTACTACATTAGAAGCATTCTCTGCTACTTTTTGTATTGCCTTTGCAGTCGCATTTTGCGGCGGAGTTTGAGTGACTTTCTGCGCGTATATTTCCTCAACCATTTTTTGTGTTTCAATAGGAACATTTACATTTTTGCCCGTGCTCTTGGGAGGAGGGGGTGGTGGTGGAGCTGCTGCTTGCTTTTGCTGCCTTTCAGCAGCATCACGAAGCAGTTCTTCATTTCTTTCTTCTACATCATTTTTTTTCTGCTGTATGTCATCTGCCGGCAGTTTCGGCTCGGGTTTCTTTTGCTGAACTGTTTCCTTTTTTGCCCTTTCCAGTTCAGCACGCTTTCTTTCTTCTTCAATTTTTGCACGAACCGCATTTTCCATCGCATTTCGATTGTTTGCGGCAGCATTCTTCTTTTCAGATTCTTCTTTTAAAAATGCAATCCTTTCCTGAAACGCATATATATATGCATTAGTCGGATCAATAATCCTTGCTTTATCCAGATGCCCTTTTGCTTCTTCCAGCAGTCCGGCTTTAATGCATTGATCGACCACTTTCAGAATAATGTTGGCTTCAGCCCGAATTTCTTCGTTATGTGGATTTGAAGGCGTCACTTGTGTCTCTTGCCTGAGCCGTTTAGATTCAATATCTGCATCAATAGTTTTAATATCGCCATTTCCCGTATGACATTAACATCGTTCCTGATGCCACCACCTTTTGACTATATCTTCAACGTTTGTTGATTTACTGTTAATTTTCCATTTATCAAAGAATTTAATATCCGAACTTGCAGGCTCAGGATTAGGCGGATCCATTTGAACACGCAGCGGCATAGGAACCGCATCCCCGACTATCAATGCCTCGCCCTGACGCAGCGATGGAAGAAGATTTTCCAGGCCAGGGAAAGTATCCGATACGAGCCTCCGCACGTAACTCTGATCAACAGGATTCGTCAGACACATTGCCACAAAATTATTGCATTGAGACATTATTGTTTCAGAGATATCGGATGGCCTCTGGCTGACAATCATACAGCTTACGCCGTATTTTCTTCCTTCTTTGGCAATTCGTTCAACCGTTCTTCTGGCGGACTGTGTTCCCCCGCTGTTTGAAGATAAATAATTGTGGGCTTCTTCAAAGACCAGAAGAATCGGACAATCGCGCCGGTTAATATTCCAGAAATTAAAATCGAACGCCAGTCTCGCCATTAATGAGACAACAGTATTAACGATATCAAACGGAACACCGCTCATGTCCATAATCGTGACTTTCGATTTATCGTTTGCTCCGAACATCTTTGTCAGCAGTTCTGAAAACGATTCCGAATGGATATACAATCTCGGCTTGAACATAAAATCATATCTTGGATCATTCAGTTTAGTATCAAGCTGGATGAGGAAACGTGCAAATTTTCCATGAAAAGGCCCGCCTTTTTCAGTCTCAAGAGATTCCAATTTGGCACGTACTTTTGCGAAATCGTAATACACCGGCGTATCGATTGTCAGAACATTTTTCAATTCAGGATTCTGAAGTTTTTTTGCCTGGAATACCAGCTCTTTTAAAACGGTTATATGAGTTGCTGCATGTTCGTCAGCAAGATCGACAAAGACTTCCGTCATTTCCTGAAAGGTCATAAGCCAGAACGGCAGTTCGAGTTCAGTTAAATCCAAATACTGGCTGGTTTGCGGAAATGCATTTCGGTATTCGTTGTGTATATCTAAAATCACGACCTTCGTTGCAGGATTGGCAACAACCTTTTGCAGAATAGACGCAACACTGCATGATTTTCCCGAACCGCTTGCTCCGATAATTGCCAGGTGCCGCCCAAAAAAGCGGTTTGGATCAAGGTACGCGCGCTCATTCTCAAAGTGTGTAAGCGCTCCTACCGAGAATCCGAATTTTTGAAACACCGAGAAAGCTATAGCGAGATCTTTCTCTTCCAGCAAATACACCGGGGCTTCAGCTGTCGGAAAAGCAGATACACCCCTCTCAAATACACCGTTCTTCACTGAACCTACGAGCGAAATTGTCATTTCGTAATGATTGCTGGTTTTTCCATTCTCTCCGTATTCCATTTTTCTAAATTCCGACACCATACCAAGCAGAACCTGCCTGCCGACGGGAACCAATACATATGAACCGATTTGTCCGATCGGATATGTTTTTCCGTTTAATTGAAGCGAAAGACTTGACAGGTGCGGATCAAGGGCAACTATTGCATTTGAGGTTGTTACTTTACGAATAACACCTATTCGTTTTTGATCCCATATTGTTTTTACGGCCATAGGTTCACCTTAAATATATCCAAGAATCATTTCCTTTTAATCATAAACCGTAATGATTTTTGGAGCACCATAAATTTCGTTGTTTACCAGCATGACCATATCCTCCGAATCGAACGGCTTCTGGAGAAAAGGCAGCTCTTTAACAAGTTCAGCCATTTCTTTGGGAAGATTTTCCAGCATACTTCCGCTCATTCCGATAATTTTCACATTCGGATTTATTCTCTTAAGTGCAGGAATAGTTACGAGACCGTTCATATTGGGCATCAGCATATCAAGCAGCACAACGTCAATTTTATTCCTGTTTTTTTCATAGATAGAAATAGCTTCATGCCCGTCAAAAGCGGTCATTACTTTGAACCGCCTGCTTTCAAGCGTGGCACGTACAAGATCCTGAAGACTCTTTTCGTCATCTACCACCAGAACTGTCTCTCCATGCCCCATAGGCATATTATTACTTTTTATAACATTCTCTTTAACTTCTTCTTCTTTTGCGGGTAAATATACTTTAAACTCTGATCCTTTGCCTACTTCGCTGTGAACATCTATAAAACCGCCGTGACTTTTTACAATGCTTAACACTGAAGATAAACCTAATCCTGTTCCCTTCCCTGGTTCTTTTGTCGTAAAGAAAGGATCAAATATCTGATTAATTATCTCCGGAGGAATTCCAGTCCCAGCATCCTTCACACTGAGCACAACATACGGTCCCGGTACCGCCCTGAAATGCAGG
>JAFGLB010000129.1 GCA_016928255.1 Bacteroidota bacterium | reverse complement strand
CTTGATGAACTGGCAAAAGCTTACGTTATTGATCCTTTGAATAAAGAGATCAAAAAAGCGGAACTGCGAGTACGGCAAAATGAAATCAGGCATGCTCAAAAGACAGGCCAGACATTGAAACTGGTTTATCCAAACGAAAAGAAATCTATTGGCGGAAGCTGATAACAGCAAATAAATAGAGACGGCAACATGGAACCTCAAGACGCACAGAACATTCAAAAGAAGGTTGTCGATCGGCTGCATGAAATCCAGAAGAAGGCAGAATCCGGCAAATTCACCGACGCCCTTGCAGCTATAAAAGAAGTCAAGGCAGCTGACACAAAGAATATCTACCTTATAGCTATTGAAAAACAAATAGCGAAACTGTGTGATACTTCAGTTCCGGAAGAAATACGCACCGGGATCGTAAAATCCCTTCCTTCCATGCTTGACCGGGCGATCGATGATATCCAGCGCCGTGCTCCTGCTGCAAAGGTTGACGAATCTCAAAAAGAACAAAAAGAGGCAGCCCTTGAAAAGCTGAAAAGCCAGTATTTTCAGAGAGCGGATGATTACGTGGAAAAGCACGAATATCAACGGGCACTGGAAGAAATCAGGCGAATTTATATTATTGAACCGGGCAGTGTTGTCGCAAAAGAATACGAACAAAAAATAGAACAGTTGGCTGCTATTCATGCCCGTAATGTAGCCGAAAAAGAGGCAGCGGAAGAAAAAGAAGCAAAAAAAGCGGCTGCAAAAGAAAAGGAAATCGAAACCAAAGCGGCTAAAGTTGAAACCGAGAAGCCGAAAGCGGCAGCTGCAGAATCTGAACCGTCTAAAAGAGGATATGAATTAATAGAGGAAAAAGAAAAATCAAAGCTACCAATTTTAATAGCAGCAGCGGCAGTAGTCATTGCTGCCGGTGCATGGTTTTTGTTCTTCCGTTCTTCATCAGATGAATTGCAGACAAGCCAGGAGCAAGCACAGCTGCCGATAACTCAGGACAGTATTGATATTCCAACTCCCGCGGCTGATACTCCGGCTGCACAGCCGAAGACATCAGTTTCGGTGGCAGAAACTGCTAAACCTCCTGCAAGAAGCGAAAGCAGGACAAGCGAAGAAAAACCGGCTGCTCAAACTCAAAGACCGGCACAGACTACACCGGCACCGCAGACAGCACAGCCGGCAAGCACGAGGCCGCAGCAGACACAGACTACTCCGCCCGCAGCACAGACGCAGCAACCAGCAGTCCAACAGCCGGCAGCTCAGCAGCCGGCAGCCCAGCAGCCCAGCACAACATCAAGTACACCGGCACCGATGCCTTTCGTAGCAATGGAGAATCCGCCCGAAGTATTAAAACGTGTTGCTCCATCCTACCCCGAAGTGGCAGTCAAGATGGGTATACAGGGAAGAGTCGTAGTTGAGGTAACTGTGGATCCCCAGGGAAAACCCATTCAGACAAAGGTCGTGAAAAGTTCGAGCGAAGTATTAAACGACGCAGCTATTGAAGCCATCATGAAATATACTTTTAAGCCTGCGATGCAGTCTAACAATCCGATAACCGCAAAAATCCATATACCAATTGATTTTCGTCTAAAGTAAAACAGAGAAGGCTTCTTCAGAAAACTTGAAGAAGCCTTTCAATATTCCTTCACTTAAAACAAAAACTTAATCAAATTCAGCAATTACTATTATTCTTCATTATCAGTACCGAATTTATTTACCCACTTATCTCTCAGTTTTACCGTCCATTCATCGAACAGTGAGTATACTGTAGGTACAATAATTAAAGTTAAAAACGTCGATACAGATAATCCGAAAATTATCGTAACGGCAAGCGGCCGCCAGAAATCTGAACTTTCTGCACCGAAAACGGGATGAAAATTAAACCAGTCAAAATCGATTCCAGTTGCCATCGGCAGGACTCCAAAAACGGTTGTCACCGCTGTCAAAATAACCGGACGTAGACGGATTCTGCCTGCTTCCACAAGCGCTTCATCAAGTTTAACACCGCCTTCGGCAAATTTATGTTTTACAAAATCAAGTAATACAATCGCGTTACGCACGACAATACCGGCCAGAGCTATTACTCCAACTCCAGTCATCAATACGCTAACCGGCGTCCTTGTAATAACCAATCCGATCATAACCCCGATAAGTGAAAGAATCACAGAAACAAGTATTACAAGAGGCACTTTAATAGAGTTAAATTCACTAACCATTATGAAGAATATAACCAGCAGTGTAATGACGAAGACTCTGCTGAGGAATGAAGATGCTTTTTGCTGTTCTTCTTGTGATCCGGTAAATTCTATGCTGTATCCTTCGGGTAATTTCTCGTTTGATAAAATTTCCTGCACCTCCTTGAGCACTTCGGATTGAACCCTCCCTTCCACGTCGCCCGAAATTGTCACTACTCTTTTCTGGTCTTTTCGTTTTATATCTGTTACTGCCGTCGTCCTTTTAAGTTCGGCAACCGAAGTTAACGGAATAGACAAAATCTGGCCCCGGCGATTCATAAAATTAATATGAATTTTTTCCAGGTCGGACGGCGATATACGCTGATCTTCCTGCAGGCGGACCCTGATTTTGTATTCATCTTCTCCAATACGATATTTCGATGCTTCAATGCCGCTGATTGCAGCTCTTACGGTTGCTGCTATCTGCGATGTGCTTGTATAAAAAATACCTGCTTTTTCCCGATCAACGATTATTTCAATTTCAGGCCTGCCGGCATTATAGTCGTCCCTCAAATCAACAAGGCCGTTTACATTTTTGATTTTTTCTCTCATCGATTCGCTGATTGAAGCTAATTGTGAGTAGTCTTCGCCGGTAATTTCGATGCTGACCGCATCACCTACCGGAGGCCCCATTTGTTGTTTAGATACACGGATATCCGCACCTGCGAGGCCTACTGTTGTTGTCCGTATTTCTTCCAGCGTTTTAAAGCTGCTCTGATTTCTTTTCGCTTTTTCATGAAAATTTATATTGATTGTCCCCTTATTTGGAGTCCCTTGCGCGCCGAAGTCAAAATCACTGCTCGACGAACCTATCATCGTGGCAACAAATTCAATATCATTCCTCTCCGAAATCGTATTCAGACGGTCTTCAAGAATATCTGAAATGGATTTTGTTACATCTAATGAAGTACCCGGCGGCGTTTCTATGCTTAAACTCACCTGCGACGGCTCCGTATTCGGGAAGAATTCCACTCCTTTGTTAAACAAAATAAAAATTATAAGGACAAAGAAGAAAAAAGCCGTTGATAAAAGCATCGTCTGTCCTTTATGGGACAGTGTCCAGCGCAGTGTTTCAACATATTTATTTTGAATCCAGGGAAAGAACTTATCATCCACTTCATGATACAGCCATGTAAAAGGATTATATTTTTTGTACCAATGAGGATGTTCAAGATTCTTTTTTGCCTTCTTTATATCACGGCGGTAATTAATCCATTGAGCTGCCTGAACCGGACTGATAATATAGGCCACAAACATTGAAGCAGTAAGCGTTGATAACAGTGTAATCGGAAGATACTTCATAAAATCACCGACAATTCCCGGCCAGAAAAGCAAAGGGAAAAACGCAGAAAGGATTGTGATTGTCGATGTTAATACTGGAATAAAAACCTCGCCCGCTGCAGCCTTTGCAGCGATATCGGGTTTTTCGCCGTAATCCTGCTGGTGCCTGTAAGTATTTTCTATAACAACAATCGAATCATCCACCAGAATACCGAGAACAAGAACCAGCGAAAAAAGCACAACCATGTTAAGGGTGACGCCGAAAATGCTCAGCAAGATAAATCCTATGCACATTGATAACGGGATGGCAGTAGAAATCAGAATCGCATTTTTAAATCCAAAAAACATAAACAGCGACAAAACCACGAGAACCATTCCTGTAATAACAGTGTTTTCAAGCTCATCTACCATGCGAACTATGAATTTCGAATCATCATTAGAGATATCAACCCTAATCCCGTCAGGAAGCCGCGATTGTTCTTCGTCTACTATCTTTTTGACTTCTTCGGCAATGCCGACTAAATTTTCACCGGCACGTTTGCGGACGGCAAGCGAGACAACTTCCAGGTTATTCAGCCTTGCGTACGTCTGGCGGTCTTCAAAAGAATAATCGACTGTCGCTACATCCCGCAGATAAATCGGTTTGTTATTCTGGATCTTCAGTACGATATCTTCCAGCGGCTTGACCTGTTTAAATTCGCCGGGAATCCGTACTGCAAGAGTCTGTTTTTTTGTATCGATAGTACCGCCGGGAATATTCAGGTTTTCTGCTTTCACCGCATTCGCGATATCATCAAAACCGATTTGATACGCATTCATCCTGTATACGTCGACATTAACCTGCACTTCCGGCTCCATTCCCCCGATTAAATCTGCACGAAGAATTCCGGGCACTGCTTCAATTTTATCCTGCAAATTTTCAGCAATATTTTTAAGCCTCGCAAGTCCAACATTCCCGCCTACATTAACATACATTATCGGGAACTCGCTGATGTTTACCTCCGAGATAATCGGATCAAGAATTTCCGGAGGCAGTTCTGATTGTGTTGAATTGACTTTATCACGTACGCGCCGCAAGGCTTCATCAATATCCACGCCGGTATTGAACTCAATGCGAATGGTTGAAAGGCCTTCCTTCGATACCGAAGATATCTCTTTCAGGTCCTTCAATCCTTTAAGCGCACGTTCCAGATGCTGAGTTATTAATCCTTCAATATCAAGCGGCGAGACACCTACATAAGGCACGGCAACGATTATAAGCGGAATTTTTACTTCCGGTGCCGCCTCGCGCGGCATTAAAAAATATGATGTCAGGCCAAAAACAAGTATTAGAATTATTAACAAGTATACTGCAATTCTGTTGTCTACAGCTATATTCCATATCTTCATTTCTTTTCTCCGGTTATTGCCTGATAACTACTGGTGAGCCGTCCACAAGTTTTTGATATCCGGCAATAATAATGTTATCGCCCGTCTGCAGACCGCTGAGAATTTCGATCCGGTTCCCCTGCCTGCTTCCGGTTTCCACCTGGCGTTCCAGCGCTTTGCCGCCGTTTTCTATGTACACGATCTTCCGGTTGCGATCGACAAGCTGAATAAGCGATTCGTTCACGAGAATGGCGTTTTGTTTAGTCGATCTGAGAATATTTACTTTTCCGATCATTTCCGGTTTAAGTTTTCTAACCGGATTTTTTATAACAATTTCAATTAATACAGTCCGGTTTGCAGATGACACCGTTGTGCTTACAAAACCTATCTTTCCGCGAAGAGTGTCGCCGGGCAGTGCATCAAAAGTAATATAGCTGTTATCGCCGCGCGAAATGGATGCCGAAGCTTTTTCGGGTATCTCCGCCTGAATTTTAACTGTAGAAGTATTTACCACACGCGCTATCGGAACGCCGGGCGGGGCATACTCGCCGACATTCGGAATTATGTTATCGACAATCCCGTTGATAGGGCTCTTTATTTTTGTGCGTTCGTAACGGGCTTCCATAAGGTCGGCATTTGCTTTCGCCGCATCGCGGTTATATTCAAAAGTCTTATATTGAAGCTCGCTTATGCCCTGTTCTTCATATACTTTCTTTTGTTTTTCCAGGTTAAGCTCTGCCAGCTTGTATTGGGCCTCCGCGGCATCAAAACCGGCTTTCAAAATCTCGTCCTTAAGAAGAAGGATAACATCTCCTTTATTTACATATTGTCCTTTTCGAGCAGTCCACTCCTTAACAACACCGCCTTCTTCCGGGCTTATCACTGCATCCTCAAGGGCTTTTACAGTCCCCGCCACCTGAAGGACATCAACAAGCGGAGAAGGACGAAGGACTTCAACTTTTATATCGACGGGCTGAATTATCTGGCCGTTCTCATTATCCGAATTCGTGCAAGAAGAAAAAATTATGCACGGTAATAATAACATAACCGCATATACCGCTTTTCTGATCACATTCATTGTAGTTCCCTTTTTACTGATTGATACTGTTCGTCGTCAATTACATAACTTGGCAAACGGCCTGTTAGCTGGTCTAAATCCACCGCTGCTACTGAATAATCATAAATTGCCTGAACACGGTTAACCTGGGCCTGTGTAAGCGCCAGCTGTGCATCGTTCACCTCCAGCTGCGTAGCGGCACTTGAAAGAAACCGGGCTGTAACAATTTTGTATCCCTTTTGAGCCATCTCGACTGTTTTGCCCTGGGCTTCGACTCTCTTCCGCGCCTGTTCCAAATTTCTCCTGGCAGAATAAATACCTGTACGTAAATTACGTTCAATCGTTGTTCTTCTCTCCTCGCTTTTGCGCTGTTCCAGCTGCGCCTGCTCAACCTTGGCAAATGTCTGCATTCCCTGAAACAGGTTAAGCGAAACACTGAGCCCGATTTGTGAACTTTTGTAAAAATCATTAGTAGAAAAATTAAATCTGTCTTTTATAGCCGAATATGAATATGAACCGAAAAGAGCAATTGTCGGCAGATAATTTGATCTTTCGGCATTTACAAATGCACCGTCCAATTCAATCTGCCTTTTTACGGCGTTGAGATTGGGATTAGATTCAAACATCATTGATTCCGCTGTAGTGATAAGCGAATCATCAACCGGCTCGTATTCCATCTTTCCCGAAAGCATTACTTGCGCATCCCCGGAAATTCCGATTAAATTCCGGAGGTTTTCAAGAGCGAGAAATGCCGTGTTTTCACTCTGTATAACCGAAGGCCTGAGATTCTCGACATTGACCGCAGCCCTTAATTCGTCATATTCCGAAACTATTCCCTGTTCTTTCAACAATCTGACATTTTTCAGATTCTGCTCAGCATTGACCAGACTCGAAGCCATAAGCTCTGCAACATCTTTTGTCAACAATGCCTGGTAATATGCCTTGCGTACCGAAGATACTATTTCAAGTTCCTTCGATTTATATAAATCTCTCGCTAAATCTGAATAGACATTTGCCGCGCCAACCCCAATAAAAACCGCGCTGTTGAAAACGACCTGCTTAAAACTAAGCGATGCACTCGCGTTATAATTGGGATTCATCGAAAACGGCATTTCGATTAATTGACCTGTAACTTTCGGCACGACATACGTCGAGTCCATCAGCTTTCGCAGCGGGTAATATATCGCATCAGGAAAATAACTTTTAGGCTTATCCAAAAAATGAACATAATTGCCCGATAGATCTATCGAAGGCATTGCGTATCCCCATGCTTCAAGCACGCGGGCATCAGATTTTTCCACCTCCAGGCGGGCGCTTTCAATGTCCGGATTCTGCTTCAAAGCCAACAAAACCGCTTCTTCGAGCGTAATATTATAAACAACAGTGTCCTGTGCGTTTGCAGTCGAGAAGAAAAAAACCAGCATCCATACACTGCATAAAAAATAAAAAGGCTTATTGTAATTCATACTTTCCTCAGTGCTGTCCAGCTTTTATTAAAATATTATATTCGCTTCGTCCCTTGTCTGTCATTATTGCATTGAACAAAAGATCATTAGATACATCCAATACATTCTCCAAATCGATGTTCAATCTCTCTTTCCACGCTTCAATTTCAGTATCTGCACGAAGCAAGAGCGCTGTTATGCTCGACCAAAGAATTATTGCAACTTCGAAGGGATTGAGATCGGAGCGAAATACTCCTTCTTCCATCCCGGATTTTAATAGTCCGACTACCAAACTCCATATCTTCCTGCTTAGCTGGCTGCAGGATTCGTTCATTTCATCGGATACCTGCTTGTGAAAATGAGGCGCCTGTAAAAAATGAAACATCCTGAAATACCTGCGGTCAGACCGGAAATATTCTTTATAACACTCGCAAAAATTCAGAAGTTTCTGAATCGTAGTACTTCCCGAAGCAGAGATCGGTTCAAGCTTTTCATACAGCTTCTCCATGCCACGCATCATAACGGCAAGATATATATCTTCCTTGCTTTTGTAATAAAGATACAGCGTCCCTTTGCTTAACTCTGCAGCTTCAGCAATTTCATCTACAGTCGCTGCTGTAAACTCCTTCTCAAAAAATACTCTCTGCGCTGCATCCAGGATCTCTTCCTTCCTGTGCTCCCTCTCCCTCTCTTTTCGCTCATTTATGCCCATTATACCGTATTATAATTTATGACTGATAGTCAATATTTACGAAACAATACGCCATTTGTTGCATTTTATGTTAAAGACCTCAGAAAAATTATGAATTTGTTAGAATAGCCGACCAGCTAAAAGGCAGAGCAGGACCCTTGTTTATATCAAATCCGGCATTTTTCGCATGATCAGTCGTTTGCAGAAAATCCTTTTTCGATACATGAAACCATTTTGGTTCGACAATGAGAATTCTTCCTTTTTGGTTTAACGCGGATTTCAATTCTTTGAAAAGAGACTCTTTATCTGGAATTTCATGCACCACATAAAATGCCAATCCGAAATCAAACTTATCCGATATATTGGTTTTATCCCGATCGCATTTAACCAGTTTAATTCGTTCTTCTAAGCGCGTCCCTTGTATTTTTGCCTTGACCTTCAGCAGCATGCCTTCCTGCAAATCGGCAGATATCACTCTTCCTCCACTGCCCACCATTTTGGCCATCTCCACTGAAAAAAATCCGGGCCCGCATCCGATATCCAGCACCGTCATTCCTTCTTTAATATATGGCGACAAAATTCTTTGCGGATTCTGCAGCCATCGCCTGATCCTGCTGTCAAGCGAACCGGCCATTTCAACCGGACAAACACGATTCTTCCCATTATCCATAATTTTCCCGAACTGTATACTATAAATATGTCAATTAATTTCAACAACATTTATAATACTGTATAATTGAAAAATTGTTGCATTAATTTCGGTAAACGGAGAGAATTTGCCGGTAAAATAAAAGGACATGAAGCTCATGTCCTTTTTACTATGAGATTTTTCTACTTCTTACTTCTTTTGCTGAAGATACTGATGTATCTCCCTTGCTGCCACTTTACCGTCGCGCATGGCCAGGATTACAGTTGCGCCGCCGCGTGAGAGATCGCCGCCTACAAAAATTCCATCTCTGCTAGTATGCTGAACTTCATCCGCTTCCACAACGCCTTTTCTTCCTGTTTTTAAACCTGGAGTTGTTGCCTGTATAATCTGATTCGGTGATTGCCCGACAGCTTCGATAACATTTTGTACTTCTATTACAAATTTAGGTTCATCAGAAGGGATCGGCTTTCGGCGTCCCGATTCATCCGGCTCGCCGAGTACCATCTTCTGGCATTCGATTCCATTTACATATCCGTTTTTATCACCCAGAATACGCGTCGGATTTGTCAGCATCATGAATTCTATTCCCTCTTCTTCGGCATGATGCACTTCTTCCAAACGCGCCGGCATCTCTATACGTGAACGCCTGTAAATTAAATACGCATGCTCCGCACCGAGACGTTTGGAAGTACGAACGGCATCCATCGCCGTATTTCCACCGCCTATCACCGCAACACTTTTTCCCACTTTTACAGGCGTATCATACTCGGGAAATTTATAAGCTTTCATCAGGTTAACGCGTGTAAGAAATTCATTCGCAGAGTATACGCCGTTTAAATTCTCGCCAGGAATTTCCATAAACTGTGGAGTTCCTGCGCCGGTACCCAGGAATATTGCATCAAATCCCCACTCGGTCAGAAACTCGTCTATCGTTGCCGTCCTGCCCACAAGAAAATTAGTCTCAATCTTGACGCCCAGAGCTTTTATCCGTTCAACTTCCAGATCCAGAATATTGCGGGGGAGACGAAATTCAGGAATACCGTATCGAAGCACCCCGCCTACTGCATGCAGAGCTTCAAATATCGTAACCTTGTAACCCAGTTTTGCGAGCTCGGCTGCGCAGGTCAGTCCCGCCGGGCCGGAGCCCACGATTGCAATTTTTTCAGGGCGGTCTTCTTCAGCAGCAGGCGGTTTAAACAGGTTCTGCTTAAACTCATAATCGGCAGCAAAACGTTCAAGCTTTCCTATGGCAACAGGTTTATGTTTCTTGCCGAGAGTGCAAACCTTCTCGCACTGTTCTTCTTGGGGACAAACACGGCCGCAGATTGCAGGCAGGTAGTTGGATTCCCGAATTTTATTTACAGCCCCGATATAATCCTTTTGATATATTTTCTGAATAAAAGAGCGGATATCAATATTTACCGGGCATCCTTCCTGGCAGACCGGATTTTTACACTCAAGACAGCGCGATGCTTCAATTAAAGCCCTTTGTTCATCAAGGCCGGAAGATACTTCTTCAAAATTTTTATTTCGTTTTTCAGGTAATTGTTCTATCGAATCCTGTCTCGGTACCTTCATCCTTTCGGACATTTTCATGGGATTTATCAGCTTCACGACATACCCTCCAGTCTGCAGGTTTTACGCCTCTCTTCAAACTGGCCGGTCGATATTTTTTCGCTTTCAATATAATTTCTGTTGCGTAAAAGCATCTCGTCGAAATCAACTTCATGCCCGTTGAATTCCGGACCGTCCACGCAGGCGAATTTCATTTTTCCGTTGATCGACACACGGCATCCGCCACACATTCCGGTTCCGTCTACCATTATCGCATTT
>JAFGLB010000128.1 GCA_016928255.1 Bacteroidota bacterium | reverse complement strand
TCTTCAATTGACAATTGATTTAGCTTCACGCTGTTCGCTAAATCAAGTCAATTGAGAAGTTGGGGGTTCCCTGCCCGACTGCTGACGCAGTCGAGCAGGCGGGGACTCCCTCCGGGTGCATTTTCTTATGCTTTTACAGCTTACGTATTATTAAAACCTGCAGCCTTTAACTCTTCACTTCTTTTCTTCAATGAACAGTTTCATCAGACAGTTTTTGCAGTCAAACTCCAGCCTTAATTTATTATTTGCATTCAGAAGATATAAAATATCGGCGTCTGTATTGCTCCGGCCCGGACAGAGATCAAATTGATATCTCAGGCAATGCTTCATTGTCATAATCGGCACCCGCTTATCCGGCTTGAGATCGTATGCGATTTCAATATCACTTACTCCATGTCTCCGGTAAAAGGCTTCCGACATTTTATTCGATACGTTTGACGATGAATCCAGCTTTTTCTCCGGATACGGCACATTATTAGGAGTAATTATCATACTTTGACGTTGATATTTTTTTTTTCGTTCCTCCTCCAGCCGTAAAATTGTCTCGCGGCGTATTTTATTGCAAACGCTGACAGGAATAAAATACGGCCTGTTCCATACTATTTTAAGCTCCTTAACAGCAAAAATTGTATCTCCCATTTTCATAAGCTGATTGCGAACAGTTTCCTCTGCCGCTGTACGATTCTTCGCAGGCTCTTTTTCAATTTCATTCTCAACTGAAGCTTCTATTCCATCTTCATCCTTAATATACAGTTTAAATCCATTTTCAATTTCCTCAAATTGCATATTTACGGATATGATGCGCCTTGTCTTATTTTCCCGGAGCATTTTGGCAAAACGGTAATCGTAATTCCTGTAAATCATCATGCCTTCCTTTATGCCCTTGTTCTCCGATAGGTATATCCTGTTTCCATCCACTTTATTTACATTTGTGCCGCAGAGTGCTTCTTTATCGTTAAAGAAGCATATACCATCACCGCTGTGCAGCATTTCTGAAGTTTCCAGAATAAAGTAATTCCGGCCGGCTTTTTCCACTTTACCCAGACAAGCACCAGTCGATTTGGGAGTAAGTGAAGAAAGTATATTCTTATCCCGGTTTTTAAAAAAGTATTGCGTGAATCCACGATTAAATGTTTTTGACGGATCGGGCTGAAAAGAAATGATTGTTCTGCCTGAAGACGCTTTTATTAGAGACGAATCCTTTTCAATTATTTCGTCAATTCGCTTCCGGTAGAACGCCGTAACATTTTTTACATAATTCTCATCCTTCAGCCTGCCTTCAATTTTAAAAGAATAAACACCTGCATCGATTAAATCCCGCAGATAATCAGACAGGTTAATATCTTTAAGAGAAAGCAGATACTTGTCTTTTGCCAGAATATTCCCCTGTTTATCAATTAGCGCATAAGGCAGTCTGCATGGCTGGGCACAGACACCTCGATTCGCACTTCTTCCCTGAGTGGCCCGGCTTAAATAGCATCGTCCGCTGAAATTGACGCACAGCGCTCCATGAATAAAAAATTCTAGGTCGATTGAAGTATTCCGGCGAATATCTTTTATTTGCTTCAAAGACAATTCCCGGGCAAGAATGACACGTTGAAATCCGGTTTTTTCAAGAAACTGTATTTTTTCAAGCGAGTAATTATGAACCTGCGTACTTGCAAAAAGCGGAATAGGAGGAATATCTAATTCCAGTATTCCCATATCCTGAATAATCAAAGCATCGGCGCCGGATTCATAAAGTGACCGGATCATTTCTTCCGCTTCTCTCAGCTCATCGTCAAATAGTATCGTATTCAAAGCTGCATATACCTTTACCCGGTATCGATGCGCATATTGTATTAATTTCTCAATATTGATTATAGAATTCCCGGCAGCCGCCCGGGCGCTGTATTTCGGAGCACCTATATATACAGCATCGGCACCATAATTTACTGCTGCAATTCCGGTTTCCAGATCCTTAGCCGGTGCAAGTAATTCGATGCATTTTTTGTCTTTTTTTGAATGCACTTTTTTATCCTTCAGCAGTTATAAGGTATACAAACTTCTTCTCTCACTCAAATTGTTCGTGCGGAAAAACTTCCGTATATTTAATGATTATGGATAAGGAAAATAAATTGATGGAAGAAACACGTAAAAATTGGATCCCGACAAATCCGGATTACAATCCCGACAAACCCATGCAGGTGGGCGGTCAGGCAGTTATAGAGGGAGTCATGATGCGGGCACCGGAGGCCGTAGCAACAGCTGTGCGGCGTGCCAACGGCCAAATAATTGTGCAGTACCAAAAATTCAAATCATTTACAGAAAAACATAAATGGCTGAATATTCCTGTTGCGCGCGGAGCGGTCGGACTTATAGACATGATGTATCTTGGTATAAAAACTCTCAACTATTCGGCCGAAATTGCCATGCTCGATATCGAAGCAGAAAAGGCCAATCAAAAGAGCAACGCGGGAAACAACGGTTCCGTAAAGAAGCAAAAAACTTCTTCCAATTTGTCTCTTGCTTTGACGCTCATATTTGCACTGGCGATTGGAATCGGAATATTTTTTGTTCTTCCGCTGTTTATTACAACAAAAGTTTTTTCAATCGAACAGAATGCCGTGGCATTTAACCTCACAGCAGGAGCAATACGCATAATAATTTTACTTCTTTACATGGCCGGTATATCGTTTATGAAAGATGTCAAACAGTTATTCCGTTATCATGGCGCCGAGCATAAATCTGTTTTCGCTTACGAGTTAAAAGCGGTGCTGGAACCCGATTCAGTCATGTCATTCAGCCGGTTTCATCCGAGGTGCGGAACGAGCTTCCTGATTATTGTTGCGTTTGTCGCTATTCTTTCATTCAGCCTTCTCGATCTGCTTCTAATTGAATTATTAGGGATTCTGACACTTCCGATACGGCTTATTACGCACCTGCCTTTCATTCCCGTTGTCGGAGGTCTTGCATACGAAGTGATAAAATTTTCGGCAAAACACAGCTCAACCTGGTGGGGCAGGATATTAATCACACCCGGTTTGCTGCTTCAAAAGATTACTACAAAAGAACCTGATCCGAAACAGGTCGAAGTCGCTATTACAGCACTGCGCTGCGCTTTAGGCCTGGAGGATCCTTCCAAGTACGCTCTGCAGCCGGATTCTGCCGCGATAAATACTGTACAGACGACAGAAAAAGCATAACTAATCTATGATCGACAAGCTTGAAAAAATATTCCATCGTTACGAAGAAATCAACATGCTGATGAGCGATCCGGTTGTTATTGCAGATCAACAGAAAAGCCGCGAACTTGGAAAAGAGTTCCGTTCTCTTGAACAGATCGTAAAAACCGGACAGCGCTACAAAAAAATTTATAACGATTTGAACGGGAGCAAGGAACTGCTGGATTCCACAAGTGATCCGGAGATGAAAGCCCTGGCGCAGGAAGAATTCGACAGGCTGAGAGTACAGATAGCCCAGTTGGAAGATGAATTAAAACTTCTGCTGATCCCGCCCGATCCGGACGACACAAAGAATTTCATTATGGAAATTCGTGCCGGCACAGGCGGCGAAGAGGCGGCTTTGTTTGCTTCCGACCTGTACCGTATGTATACGCGTTTTGCTGAACGCAAAGGATGGAAAGTGGAGCTGATGGATTGGAGCGAAACAGGAAAAGGCGGCTTTAAGGAAATATCATTCTCAGTTTCGGGCGAGGGCGCCTTCGGAATAATGAAATTTGAAAGCGGGGTTCATCGTGTCCAGCGCGTACCGGAGACCGAAGCACAGGGGCGGGTGCATACATCTGCCGCATCTGTCGTTGTCCTCCCAGAAGTCGAAGAAGTGGAAGTGGATATAAATCCCGCCGATCTCCAGATTGACACGTTTCGTTCCGGTGGAAAAGGCGGCCAGAACGTTAACAAAGTCGAAACGGCAGTCCGCATCACGCATAAACCGAGCGGAATTATTGTTGCATGCCAGCAGGAACGTTCGCAGTTCCAGAACCGTGAACGGGCTATGAAAATGCTTCGTGCGAAACTGTACGAAATGAAACTCGAAGAACAGACAAAATCTACAGCCGCGCAGAGAAAATCATTTGTAAAAAGCGGCGACCGCAGCGATAAGATACGCACTTACAACTTTCCGCAGAACAGATTGACAGATCATCGAATCGGTTTTACAATTTACAGCCTTGATCGTGTAATCAACGGCGAGCTGGATGAATTGATAGAAAAGCTGAGAATTGCAGACCGCACGGAAAAACTGCAGAATGCCACAGCTTAATCTGGACCATTTTTAGAAGATAGAAAAAAATCTGGATTCTATGCAATTATTACGTTACCCATTTATCTTTAAAGCGATTATCTTTTATGCTGCTGTTCAAATTATTCTCCTCTTTTTTGTAAACTTGCCTTTTACCAGCGATTCACTCGTTTATTACAAACAGGCTTCGGATTGCATTGCCTTTAATACATTCTATCCCGGGCCTCATAATATAAACGATAGTTTTATAACCGCACCTGTTTATATAAATTTTCTGATAATTATTCTCAGAATATTCCACGACCCTTTAATGATCCGTATCGCTAATATCATTTTAAACCTCGTTCAGTTAGTTCTGATCTATAATATCACTCAATTTCTTTTTCACGATGAACGCAAATCAAAGACCGCGGCATTTTTATATATGATTTTTTTGACAAATCTCGGAGCGATTTTTTACAATTATTCCGAACTGCTTTTTAATGTTTTGCTCCTATTAGCATTCTTACTTTATCTAAAGGATACAAAGATTTCGACATTTATAAGCGGCCTGACTCTTGGTCTTGCCGTTAATACGCGGCCGGTCGGAATTGCTTTTCTGATAAGTATTATCATAATCAGCATAATAATCTTAAAACGGGAGAAACGAATTGCATACGGAACAGTTCGTATCTTAGTCATTTTTCTGCTGACACTAATAATCATCGGAACATTAATAAAGATAAATACCGGGTACTTTGTTCCTTTGCCTACAAACGGCGCCTGCAATATGCTGATGGGAGCGAATGATGATGCAACAGGGGCTTATAATGACCGCGTTTTCCAGCCCGGAAAAGCCGGTAACTTTTACTCACAAGATACTCTTACATTCCGGGAAAAAGAAAAATATTGCCAGGATGCCGCTTTAAAATGGATCGTACAGCATCCATTAAAATGGCTGGCGCTTATTCCGGCAAAACTGTTCCATCTTTTTGGTAGAGACGACTGGGCTATACCTGCCCTGATGAATGTCGGAGAATGGAAAATTAGATCAATAATCAATTTATTGTTTGATAAATACAATTCTCCTGACTCTTTTACAGGCAAGAGCATCATATTCAAAATCACATTCATTTTTGTTTTTTTGGTACACCATATCTACTTCTATTCACTTCTTGGTATGATGATATACCGGTTCTTATACTACCGAAAACATAAATTAACTGAAGAATTAAAAAAAACGAGAGAAATTGACCTTTTTATTGCAATTGGAACAGCAATTACTCTTTGCTCGGTTGGTGCACCACGGTACCAATACTCATTTTTAATTTTTATAATTCCTGCAATTGCACCTATGATTGATAATATCCTACAACTTAAGTTTCGGCGCAATCAGGCAGGTTGATAACGGTAATCAGTTTTTTTTTGAATTCATCCGTGCTTTGGCAAAGAAACTTTTCAACAAAGCTTCGCTTTCCCTGTCGCAGACTCCACCGATAATATGAGTTTGGTGATTTAACCGTTTGTCTTCGGCAATATTATAAAGAGTTCCGCATGCACCTGCTTTCGGATCATAAACGCCGAACACGAGAGTCGGAATTTTTGCAAGCACTATCGCACCCGCACACATAGGACAGGGTTCCATTGTCGCATAAAGTGTGCATTTCTCTAATTTTTTTGATTGCAGTTGATTCGCTGCAGCTGTAATGGCTATCATTTCAGCATGAGCAGTCGGATCTTTCAGCTGTTCAATCTGGTTATATCCGCGGCCGATAATTTTTCCTTCAAATACGACTACAGCTCCAACAGGCACTTCCCCAATATCATAAGCACGCTGCGCCTCCCGGAGTGCAGATTTCATCCATTGTTCATGTTGAGTCGGCAATATATACTTTCCCGCTGGATTTTGATTTTGTTCTCAATTGACTTGATTTAGCGAACAGCGTGAAGCTAAATCAATTGTCAATTGAAGAATCCCGCCGAAGGCGGGACCGGATAAAAATTGTACACCCGGGGGGAGTCGAACCCTCAACCCTCAGATCCGAAGTCTGATGCTCTATCCAGTTGAGCTACGGGTGCGTCAATGTATCGATATCATTAAGTCCCGCCAAATGGCGGGATTCTGAAAATTGCTGCTACTCGTATAAAGCACTCGT
>JAFGLB010000012.1 GCA_016928255.1 Bacteroidota bacterium | reverse complement strand
GCATACTTCGCCGAGAGAATTTGTTATAGATTCGCATGGACTTCCGATTGAAAGAACAGGCGCACAGCCGACATTTATGGTTGCAGTCCGGCGCGGGATTGTCGCATTTTTACAGAAAGTTGTAACCGGATTAAAAATGAAGCTGAATATTATTGATATCGATCAATTCAGCACCGAGAAAACCCTGATAACCAATTATCCCGAAATACTGGACCATGACATTGTCCTTATAGGCCTGTGCAAAAATGGAATAGACGCCAGCTTGATTCATAAAGGGCAGATGACCGACTATCGGACATTTGTATACAACAGCGAACCGTTTCCCGATAAATATATACAGGAATATCTTAAATACTTGAAACAAAAGGACAACTGCACGCCGGCTGCCCTGCTTCTGCACGGAATCGATGTCACAAAAAGTCTTGTCCTGTCACTGCGTTCAATAACGGGTATCAAGCAGACATTGCCGCTTAATCCGTTTCGTAAACTTGTTGCTAAAAAGCATTTGAATCCGTTGTTTGTGAGAGATGGATACAGATTTTCTGCAGCGATTGGATTGGCATTGCGTACGAAATGAGAATTATTGCAGGAGATTTTCGGGGCCGATTGCTTAAATCGGTACATGATCTGTCTGTCCGCCCTACAACAGATCGCGCAAAACAAACGATATTTGATATTCTTGCAAATCGTACGGCTTTTGAAGATTTGGATGTACTTGATTTATTTGCCGGCAGCGGCAGTCTCGGCCTGGAAGCCGTCAGCCGGGGCGCGAAAAAAGTTACATTTGTCGATAAATCAAGGAAATCACTTGATGCACTGGAAAAGAATATTGCATCACTTGGCTGCGAATCGCAGTGTAATGTATATCAGGCAGATGTACTCTGGTACCTGAAAAATATCGGACATCCGTATGATGTCGTCTTTGTGGATCCGCCGTATAAACTGGAAAATATAGGCGTTTTGCCTGATGCCGTCTATGACTCCGGCGCAGTCCGTAACGGGTCTTTTGTTGTGATGGAACACAGCCGTGAATCTGTTATAGCATTAAACGAAAATAAATATGAGATTACAAAAAAACCATTCGGCCAAACAACTGTTTTGATTCTTACAGCAATTGTTCCGCCGAAACATTCAGGTGTATAAAATGAAAATTGCCATATATCCCGGAACCTTTGATCCCGTTACAAACGGACATCTCGATATCCTTGAGCGGGCACTAAAACTTTTTGATAAGGTTATTATTGCTGTCGCAAGAAATACTTCGAAGAATCCATTCTTTACTGAGGACGAACGAATAGTGCTCCTTAAACAGGCTACCAAGCATTATAAAAATGTTGAGGTTGATTCTTTCGAGGGACTGCTTGTAGACTATGTGAAGCATACAAAAGCAACTGCAGTTGTCCGCGGGTTGAGGGCTATGACAGACTTTGAATATGAACTGCAAATGGCTCTGATGAACAGGAAACTGTACGAGAATATGGAAACAGTCTTTCTTATGCCTAACGAGAAATATACTTATCTAAGCTCCAATATCGTCAGGGAAATTGCCAGGCTTGGCGGAAACGTAACCAAACTTGTTCCGCCTGTTGTAAATAAAGCTTTCAAGCAAAAAAAAGCGGTTCGGGATAATTTTATTCTCTAGTGCCGTTTCCAATAAGTAGTATTGCATTTTAATTAACATGACCATTAAAAGGAAACGAGCACAAGTGCCTTTTTTGAGAAACCTTGTTTATAAAACGCAAGATTTATTTTTAGAAGCGGCACCAGTATTTTATCAGCAGCGGTCCGGATTACGAAAGGGGAAGCCGGACAATGAATGTGCTCCCTTTTCCTTCTCTGCTTTTTACTTCAATTGAACCGTTATGTGCTTCTGTTATCCACTTGGCAATGGCAAGGCCGAGGCCGCTGCCCGAAGTGCTTGAGACATTTGCCGAACTGCCGGAGACACGATAAAACCGTTCGAATATTTTACTCTGTTCTTTCCGCGGAATCCCGATTCCGCTATCCTTTACCTTAATAACGGCATTTCCGGAATCTTTTTCCAGCGAAAGGATTACCGATCCGTGCGGCTGTGTATATTTAACGGCATTATCTATCAGATTGAGGAACAGCTGTTTTAACCTGGAAGCATCGCCTTTTATCTGCAGGTCTTCAGTATGTTCCAGTTTAACTTTAATTTTTTTTGTTTCTGCAAGTACTTGCGCTTCATCATAAAGCTGATCTATCAATTCGTGCAATTGTACCGGCTGTAAACTGAATACAAATCTTCCTGTGTCCGATTTTACAAGTATCATCAGGCTTTCAACTATCGAAGAAAGCCTGACCAGTTCATCGTTTATGCTGTTCAAAAGTTCGCGTGATCCCCTGGACATCCTCTGGTTGCGGAGAGCGACTTCAATTTCACCTCTCATTATTGTCAGAGGCGTTCTTAGTTCATGTGAAGCATCGGATGAAAACCGCTGAATTTGCTTAAATGAAGCCTGCAAACGGCTGATCATATCGTTGAACTGCTCTGTCAGCCTGCCGAGTTCGTCATCTACACGCAGGGTCGGGAGCCGCCGGTTTAAATTTTGAGCAGTTATCTCTTTAGCTGTTCTGGTCAATTCATCAACCGGCTTAAGTGATTTGTGAGCCAGGAACCATCCGCCAATGGCAGAAATCAAAAGAGCCAGCGGCGTTATAAAAAGGAAGTTGTAAAAAACGCTGTTTGTAACTTCATATATCGGTTCGAGCGGATATGCCACGAAAATTTTCACATAGTCGTTTTGCGTCAAAGCCAGACGAATTTCCTTATCGTCAGGCCCTGTTGTGGTTACTACATTGATCCATTGATATGGGATATCGGTGTAATTGATGGTATGGCCGCGCAGGCTTTGAGATCTATACAGCAAATCACCGTTGCGGTCAAGAATCAGTATATAATGGCGCCGCGGACTTAATAACGTATGCTGGTAGATCTGATTCCACATTTCGTCTATTTCGGCGGGCTTACCGCCGGTAGTATCAATTACTTCCGGCTGTTCTTCCTGCTGTGCAGCACTGCGTTTGAGTTCCTGAAGCTCTTTGAGTGCAGCTCTTTTTAATTTTACTTTTTTGGCTTTCGGCTCTATGAATCCATTCACCCAATAAACTTCGTTTTTAAGAGAATAGTCCAGGTTATCCAGTAATGCCGAGCGCGATCCAAAATACGCAATGATACCCGAACCTAACAATGTAGCCGCAAGGATGGCTGCAAACCAGAGTGTAAGTTTTGTACGGATGGAATGGAATAGCGTCATATGGATTTTTCCGCCGGTATTATGCCGGCGGAACTGAAGGACAGTTTTTTATCGGATAAATAATATCCTTTGCCGCGTTCAGTCTGAATAAGTTTAACCGGAAAATCCGAATCGATTTTTTTACGCAGGTGATTGACATATACGTCCACTACATTTGTGCCGGGATCGAAATTGTATCCCCAGATATCTCTCGAAAGCTCCAGCCGCGAAATTAGTTTTCCACGATGCCGCAAAAAGTACTCGATCAGGGCATATTCTCGTACGGTCAATTCAATCGGTGTTCCTGAGCGGCTTACTTTATGTGCGACGGTGTCTAAAACCAGATCAGCGTATTTAAGTTTCGTCTTTACGGTCCCTCTGCGCATCAGTGAACGTATTCGTGCCAGCAGTACATTGAATGTAAATGGTTTTGTCAGATAATCATCTGCGCCCTGATCAAGTCCGCCCACGATATCTTCCGTCGAACTGCGGGCAGTCAGCATTAGAATCGGTGTTCGAATTTCATCTTTCCGCAAATCGCGCAATATCTCAAAACCGTTTTTTTTAGGGAGCAGAACATCCAGCAGTATGATGTCATATACTTCCGTCCTGGCGCATTTCTCGCCGGTTTTCCCGTCTGCGGCAGTGTCAACTTCATGGCCTTCCGCCTCAAGGCCTTTTTTCAGGAATCGGGCTACTTTATTTTCGTCCTCAATTACGAGGAT
>JAFGLB010000127.1 GCA_016928255.1 Bacteroidota bacterium | reverse complement strand
TGAATATCGTTTTAATCATCGTGAAGATAATCTCTTAAAACTCTTCACTAATATATATTTCGGTTACGTTTCTACCTAATTACCTTTATATTTATACAAATTGCGGAACTGCCTGCATATATAGTGCTTGGCCTATGGTTTATTCTGCAATTCTTTAATGGAGTCTTATCGTTAGGATATACGGGCGAGAGCATGGGAGGGGTTGCATGGTGGGCGCACATAGGGGGATTTGTAACCGGATTGATATTGGTACTACCGTTTAAAAAATATAAATGAAATCTGGTTTCCCGGCAGAAGGGGAGAAGAATTTTAGTTAAAAACAAGACAGCAATCATATAAATTTTTTCTTATATAAAAAGAAAGGATACTGTGAAACGAAAAAAGGTTCTTTGTAAGGCGTATCAAAAATCGGATTTTCTAAATAGTCCGAATGCCCGTCCGATTCGCCTCCTTTCCGAGCTCCTTGATCCTCAACAGCAGTTGAGACGCGAAGGAATAAGAGATACGATAGTATTCTTCGGTTCTGCAAGATTCAAATCAAAATCAGAATGCAGAAACTTATTGAAGAAATTGAAGGCAACTCATGGAAAATCAAAGTCCAAGCATAGATTGAATAAGAAATTGATTGAAGACGCAAAAGCCGACTATGAGATGTCCAAGTATTACGAAGATGCTGTCAGCTTGTCCAGGATGATCACTGAGTGGGTGAAAACATTAAAGCAGCCTTACAGGTTCGCTATATGCTCGGGCGGCGGTCCCGGCATCATGGAAGCTGCAAATAAAGGGGCTTATTTGGCAAAAGGAAGAACGATCGGATTTAATGTCAGCCTTCCGTTTGAGCAAAAACCGAATCCTTATATATCCGAACAGTTGGATTTCGAATTTCATTACTTTTTTATGCGTAAGTTCTGGTTTGTATACCTGGCAAAAGCATTCATAATGTTTCCTGGCGGTTTTGGAACGATGGATGAACTGATGGAAGTATTGACTCTCGTACAAACACAGAAACTCAAGAAAAAAGTGACAATTCTTCTCTACGGAAAGAAATTTTGGAGTGAAATACTGAACTTCGATGCTATGTTAAAAAACAGGGTGATAAGCAGGGAGGATTTAAAACTGTTTGAAATTGTTGAAACACCTGAGGAGGCTTTTAAGTATCTTGTTAAAGAATTGAAAAAGAACTACCCGTTGGAAACTGCAGTGTAGAGCCGGCAAAAGCCATTTGTATTTTCAAAAGCTTATGTATATATTTATACAAGCTTAAAAATCATCTTTGTTGGGGGTGACTTGGCTTCGACGGGGATGAGGAAGCTTAAGATTGCATGCCGTGGTCGTCGAGTCCACGATAAAAATCGGCAAAACATTAAGTGCTAATTACGATTACGCACTGGCTGCCTAATATAATTAGGTAACCCGTTCACTTGAGTTTGGCCCATCAAATTTGAGATGAACGTCGCTTATTATGGGATAGCCTGTTCTTTTACTCAAGGAGAACAGGTAAAGCCGTTGAGATACGGATTACTTGAGCTGGCATAAGGTAAATCCAGCCTGGCGGAGTTCCCTTATGTGAGAGAAAAAGGACAGGACAAGCATGTAGAGGTTTTAGGTATCTTCTCTTCGGACCGGGGTTCGACTCCCCGCACCTCCACTATGCTGTAAGTGTTTAGCTTGTTAACCTTCCGTACCGTGCAGTTATATCAAATCAATTAAATAAAAATATATCTGTATTTTTTTTTGATGAGCGAGAAAAAAGGACTCGGAATAATTTTAAATCCTGCCGCGGGACGCGAACACGCCCTGCATGTAAAAAATCACCTTATTGACTTCCTGCGCAAAAGAAGTATGCCTTTCCAGCTTGAGTTAACCAATCATCCCGGACATGCAGTAGAATTAGCAAATAGAATGAGTAAAAATTATGAAACGCTTGTGGCTGCCGGTGGAGATGGGACGGTAAACGAAGTAGTATCCGGTATCGTCGGCAAACAGACAACAATTGCGATACTTCCAATCGGATCCGGAAATGACTACAGTAAAGCGATGGGGATATCCCATAAATTAGATCAGGCACTGGATATTATATTCTGCAATAAAAGGAAGTTAATGGATTTGGGTAAAGTTATTTTCTGGGATGATTCCGGCAACAAAAAGGAAAGATATTTTGTTAACACGCTGGGCATGGGACTGGATGCCGAGATAGCCAGGGAGACAAAGCAGATAAAATACTTGCGGGGACTGCCGTTATATCTTCTGGCAGCTCTTAAAGCTATCAGGAAACACTGTCCGAACGAATACAGCATAACTGACACCAATAAACGAATGAACACACGAGCTTTCCTTGTATGCGCAGGGAATGGATGCTTTGAGGGAGGCGGATTCAAGCTTCTGCCGAATGCAAAAGCCGATGATGGATTGCTGGATATCTGCACACTTGGAGCTATGCCAATTACGAAGGCATTAAGAATTCTACCCCGATTGATAAACGGCAAACATGAAAACCTGCCTGAAGTAGAAATGTGGAGAACAAAGAAAATTAAAATCGATGCAAAAGATCCGTTTGTATTACATGGCGATGGAGAATTATTTTCACTGAACGCTGTTAAAGCAGAAATATCTGTTGCTAAAAACAGGATAAGCTATGTAACGGCTTAGCGCAGTAAATGAAAACACTGTTAACAATAATTTTCTTTTCAAACTTAATTTTTGCCCAGTCATCTTTACCGCCTGGATGGCGTCATCCCAATGAGAAAGACATAATACTCGACTGGAAGGATTTTCAGAAAAGTTATTCTAAACCATATTTTGCATCGGCTGATTTTAATGGTGATGACCTGATTGATGAAGCATGGATTTTATTTAAAGACAGTTCAAATATTTGGGGGCTCTTTGTTTTCTTAAAAGTGAAAGGGGAGACGTATCGAACAATTCCGTTGGATATTGACAGCTCGGGGAATCGTGCTCAGAGAATGGGAATATCGATTGTTGCTCCCGGTGAATATCAAACAGCATGCGGTAAAGGGTATTGGGAATGTGAAGACGGCGAAACTCCAACAATAATATTAAAATATCCTTCGCTAGATTTTTTTGTCTTTGAGAGCGCGAATTCTTTTTTCTTCTGGAATAATGAACTTGATAATTTTAGAAGAATATGGATAAGTGACTGATTTATTTCTTTACATACATAATATTCCGAGCATATCAGATTGAAATATATCTTACTACTTAAGGACATGTTTCTAAGTATTGTCCGGTATCTATTTGTCGTTATCATTCCAACTATTGTTGTGGATAGAATTGTTGGTGGTCACAGAACTACAAAGTTCGCAACGTTGATATTAGACTACTTTACCGCGCCTTTATGGCTTAACGTGGGACTTTCTCTATTTATTTATACAATTCCATTAGTAGTTCTTCTTTTTGTATCGGTCCGTTTGATGGAATCTGGCAGTGATGACATAAAAGTAATGCGGTACATTGTAGGAGTTATTTCTGGCCTTGGAACACTCATTATTGTTTTTATTTCAACATTTGCCGCAATAGACATCCTTAGTACTTGTGCTTCTTGCATATTTGCAGCTATTTATGGCATTTTCATTTTGCCAAAAGTTAAATCAGAAAAGAAGCATACAATAGGCGATGATTTTTGGTAAGTCAGTATTTATGCGCGATGTGCTAACGA
>JAFGLB010000126.1 GCA_016928255.1 Bacteroidota bacterium | reverse complement strand
CTGTTGGGAAGGTATTGGTATTCCTGCGGATATTAAAGTACATCTAACTAATGAAGACCTGAGCAATAAGCAAGAAAAAGTACTTGATTTAGCTATCGAACTAATCAATCTTGGTAATTTGCAGCCACAAATTGATTCAAATAGCTTAATACAAATTCGAGAATCACTGATAGATTTTATTAATAAAAATGAGAAGAAGGAAATTAATAAAGTAATAGATGATTTTTTGATTTTAAAATCAAACCATCCTAATAAATATTATATTGATGAAGATAATATTAATAAGTATGGAATCAAACTTCTTGACAAAAATGAGTTTGACAGTGCTATAAGGTTGTTTAAAATAAGCACTGATGAATTTCCTAAATCTGTTGTAGGTTATGATAATTTAGTGGCAGCATATACTAAAAAGGGAGACTTAATTTCAGCTAAAAAATATAGTGAAATGTCCATGATGATTAATCGACAAAGTTATCCTTGGGAGAAGAAATCCTACAAGGAGAATAAACAAAAATTAAATGAAATTAATAATTAATAGTAACAGGGCATAACAATGTATAAAAATAATAGCCGAATCAGTTGTAAATTTGAGGGTTGTAGGCCGCTTAAACATTCTTGTATCTTGACAGGAATGAAGCTCGCAATCGGCTACTATTCTTATACTAAACGTTGCGTGAAAGATTCCGTTCGCTTTCCCGATCATAATCGTATCGGGACAGGCGCGCACGGCGCGCAACTTCGGGAACAATATGAGTGATATAATTCATTATATTGTAATTTGTTGCAAGCTATAGCTTGCATCTATTACAGTCCTCCGGCTGTGCGTTGCGCTCGCAAACCACAAAACGCCTGCCTGCCGGCAGGCAGGGTTTTCGTGCTCACGCACTGCCCCGACGAAATTCGTCGGGATTCCCGCGCCACGTTGGGTGCAACCTAAAAAAAACACTACAAAAATATACACATTAATAAATTGACATATATGGAAACAACAGACAATTATAAACAGATTATAAATAGATTTGGCTTCTACTCCTCAATTGCATTGACAGTTATTACTTTAATTACATTTGGATTTGCAATGACAGCAATTCCAATATCAGGAGCATTTTGTTCGGGAGATTGTATCGAATATCCTTATTTGGATACATTGAACCAATATCCAAAAGATTTTTTATGGATGTATTTTGCAATATTACTTACAATTACATACGTATGTTTTATGGCATCGATTCATTACTATGTCTCAAACGAGAAAAAGATATTTAGTCAAACAGGTCTGATCTTTTCAATAATCTCTACAGTTATTCTTGCTGGGGCATATTTTATCCAATCTTCTGTTATACCCGCTAGTTTGATGAATGGAGAAACTGAGGGCGTTGCAATGTTGATACAATATAACCCACATGGCGTATTTGTAGTACTCGAAGAAATAGGATATATAATGATGAGCATATCATTTCTTTTTATTGCATTTGCTTTCACTAAAAAATCACGTATTGAAAAATCTATTCGGTGGATTTTTATCTCTGCATTCATTCTAACAGTAATTTCATTTACAATTATTACAATTCAACACGGAATTATGAGAAAAGACCGATTTGAGGTTGCAGTTATTTCAATTGATTGGCTTGTGTTAATTGTAAATGGAATTTTAATTAGTAAGGTTTTCAATAGAGCAATCAAACAAGAATAATAATAGTCAGCACCCAACACATGGTATAGTGCATGCGGGTTTCAGAGTAATTTGCAAGTTCATCGCTCGCTGGCAAGGGCGGTAACGGTGAATAATGAAGTGGCCACGAACTCCCCGCACGCTGCATATACTCACCGTTGTGTGGCATATTACCGACCTGAGAATATTAATTAAGGAATTAACTATTCATACTAATTCAGACATTTTACTAAATAATAATTATATAATATGAGCTTTTCAGACTTTTTTTCAGAACAAGCAAAAAGACCAAGTGGACTATTTGGTAAGTTGATTATGTCTCTTATCTTCAGCAAAGGAAACGCAGCCTTGAATCAATTTACATATGAATTAATGTCAGTTCAAAAAGACGATAAGGTACTTGAAATTGGTTTCGGTACAGGTACTCTGATTAATAAAATAGCTCAACAGCTTGACAAAGGAATGATTGAGGGCATCGACTTTTCTGACGCAATGATATCAATAGCTAAGAAAAGAAATAAAGAATATATTAAGAATGGGAAAGTAAAACTTTATAATGACAGTTTTGATGAGATAAATCTTGAGCCAGATAGTTATAATACGATCTGTAGTGTAAACACTATATATTTTTTGGATAATCCGGGAAAGACAATTAAAAAAGTTGCAGAGATTCTTAAACCTACCGGTAGATTTGTTTTAGCTTTTGAAGAAAAACCTGGAAAAATAAATGATAATATATTTAAATTGTATACAATAGATGAAGTACATGATTTTCTAATACAAGCTGGTTTTTTAGGTGGAGTGACAATGAATTCGAGAAATAAAGGAAAAGAATTATTTCATTGCGCGGTTGCAATAAAATAAAGACACAATAAATGAATAGGATTTAAAATTGTACGCCACACAACAACCTGTCATAAAACATTGCGCGGATTGTGTTAAATTTGAACGACATAACATTTAATCAGCGGCAGTAACAGTCTGACACGAAAGCGCTTCGAAATGCGCAACGTTTCATATACGTAACCGTTATGTGACATAATAATAAAAGCATTTTTGAGCACTCGAAACTTTAGTCGATAAAACAAAAAGATGTGAACGTATCGGATAATATAACCATACATAAAGAAAGAATTCTTTTTTTTGTAATTCTTGCATTTTCTACACTATTCTATCTGTTCAATATAAATTTTAGTGATCTCTGGATTGATGAAACGTTTACCAAGGCATTGGTGAATCATTCATTCATAGATATGATAGGACTGCTCAAAAATGACTTTCATCCGCCTTTATACTTTTTCGGATTGAAAGTATTCGCTGCAATATTCGGTTCAAGTACTTTTGTTATCCGATCATTTTCGGTTTTGGGTATTCTTTCAATTATGGTTTTAGGATATTTTGCAGGCCAAAGACTATTTGGAAAATCCGGCGCATTGTATTTTTGCCTGCTTACCCTGTCTCTGCCAATGCTCGCTTCATATTCGCATGATGCGCGAATGTATACCTGGGCAGCTTTTTCAGTTACCGGTGTATTTCTCTATGCTGCATTATTTATTTCTTCAAATAAAAGAAAAGATCTGATCTTTTTAATGGTCTTTTCATTGGCAGCTGCCTATATACATTATTACGGTTTAATAGCGGCTTTTTGGGCTAATTTTTTCGTTGCCGTATGGCTACTTGTCAAGAAATCTAATAGTTGGCGGATTTATCTTGTACATGCATTTATTACTGCACTATTATATCTTCCATGGTTGTTCGTTTTGTTTTATCATACAAAAAAAGCCCAAGAATTTTTCTGGGTGCCTGCCATAACATGGCAAACCTTTTTTTCCTGCTTTATCCTTCCTTTTACACAGAAATTCTGGATATCGCTGTACTCATTGCCTATGATATTTATCATTTACAGTTTAACATTATGGGTATTATATAGAAATTACATTGTTAAAAAAGATAGACAAGGCATGGTTCTGGGATTATCGTTGTTCATTTTTGGATTTACACTATTAACCGCTACCGTGATTTCAATTTTCTTTCAGCCTGTTTTATACCATCGGTATATAATGAATATTGTTATAATGTTATTAGTACCTCCAACTTTATTTTTTATTGCTGTTAAAAACAAATGGCTAAAAGGAGTACTTATAGCAGTACTTTTGATTTGCGGCATTATCGTTTCTTTAAAAGCATCCTACTTTTCATACGGACCATATAAACAATCGATTGATCATCTTCACAAAACATATCCTGAAATAAAAAATATATTTCATGTTTTTGAGGTAAGCGCCGGGCCTTTTGTTGAATATAGCAATCCCGATATTAATAATTATTGGTTCAAGAATGAACAAACCATAGTATTTACCAATATGGATGTTTTTCCCAATTTGTATACCACTGATTCTATCGGTAATGTTCTTAATAATGATGAACTATTCTGCGTAGCTAGTTTTGAAAATCTGCCTTTTAACGAAAAAAACTTGAAACAAATATTATCTGAATCACAGGTGTTGAGGGTTGACACTATAGTGGACAATAAAACTAAGATTGATGATATAATGGCGGCATATGTACATAAAATGGTGTTATATATACTTAAATACCAAACACTAAACCGGAATAGCCTCTGATTTAATTGTAAATGATAAACAACAAGCTAGTAAAAACTTTAAGCGAGAAATAAATATATATAATGACATAATATTACACATATGACAGCCGGAAGATGTGAATTTGAACAAATTTTAGAAAAAGCTGTAAATTTAGGCTGACATTCAAACTATTGAGATTTCCGATTATAAAACTAGTCAAGTTTAAACTGAGCAAGAATATGGATTTATTTAAAAAAGAAAAAATAAATAGAAGAAATTTTATAAAAAAGGCAGGAATAGCTGGTGCAGCTGTTTGTAGTGCATGTTTTTCGTTGGGGTACTCAAAAAAAAATTCAGAGAAAAATGACAACGGCAAAGCATTTCTGGCAGCAGCATGCGGAACATATTGCGGAGCTTGCCCGGCTTATCTCGCTAAACACAGCGAAGATGAGCAAATCAGGCAAAAAAGGCTTTCGCCTGAACCAACAAAAGCACAGAAGGGCATTCCACCTTCGAGTTGGATGAAAGGCCTTCTTTGCGACGGCTGTCTCAGCGGCGGCCAGCTTGCAGGCCATTGCCAGAATTGCAGCATAAGGCTCCACGCGTTGGAAACACAGAAAGATGCCCGTTGTACTTATTGTGAAGAACTGCCATGCTATCGCATTACGAATCTAATCAATATGGGCGGCTATCTGCATCGTCAGGAATACCTGCCAAATCTTAAAAAGATTCACGAGATAGGCGTTCGGGAATGGGTTAAATATGAAGAAGAGCGCTGGCGTTGTCCCCGATGCGGAAATCCTATGAGCTGGTATGACGCTGAATGCATCAAATGCGAGGCGCCAAGATCCGAACGATTGTTTTCCCTGTTTTAAAATAAACCTCTGCCTTTTCAGTAAATAAGTTTGGATCAACTGACTTAACCTGACCAAAAGCATTCTGATCACTAATTAAAAGCGGAGATATATATTTTATCTGTTGAAGGGGAAACTATTTTCAATTATTATAAGGAATATATAAATGAGCTTGATTGGATTGAATTACTTTAAGAGAATAATAAAACGACCGCACAACATGTTATATAATTAATTGGCGGGAAAGTTATTTGCGTAACTTTTGTACTTTTAATTAATCTAAATTGTAACCTGATAAGAAAAAGCTTTGGAATCACCAAATAACCATATACCTGAAACGTTGTGGGGAATTTTAAAGAAGATTCGCCATCAAACGAAACAGGCTTATTTATTAAATACGAATTATGCCAACCTTTACTTAATTAACTAATACAAATTATATATGATGAAGAAATATATATTATTCCTGCTATTATTGCCGCAACTTTCGTTCTCTCAAATAAATGTGAACTATAAGATTAACAAAAGAACGAGTTATTATACAATAATAAACAAAACTGAGGCTGCTATTATTGTATATGATACTTCAGAAAATATATTAGTTAAGAAGTCTGCTAATTTCCTTTCTGATGACATTGAACGAATTTCAGGAAAAAGACCTTTCGTCTCTGCAATAGATAATTTTCAAGGCAGCAATATAATAATTGTTGCCACAATTGTTAAAAATCGTTTGATTGACAAATTGATAGCAGAAAAGAAATTAAACATTGACAGCCTTAAAGATCGGTGGGAACGATTTATCATAAAAACTGTCGATAAGCCATTCCCAGGTGTGAAACAAGCACTTGTGATTGTTGGAAGCGACAGGCGCGGGGCAGCATATGGTGTATTTACTCTGTCGGAAAAGATAGGTGTTTCTCCCTGGTATTGGTGGGCTGATGTTCCGGTAGAAAAACACAATGAAATTTATCTTGAAAATTGCGAATATGTATCAAATAGTCCGGCTGTTAAATATCGTGGTATATTCATAAACGATGAATCTCCTGCATTCAGATATTGGGCCAATGAGAAATTCGGTGGAATTGACCATAAATGTTATGAAAAAATTTTTGAACTGCTTTTACGCCAAAAAGCCAATTTTATGTGGCCTTCAATGTGGCTCCCAACTATGTTTTATGTTGATGATCCATTAAATCCCATAACAGCCGACGATTATGGCATTGTTATGTCAACTAGTCACCACGAACCTATGACACGTGCACATAACGAGTGGGGATTGTTTAACGGAGGTGAATGGAATTACATAACCAATAAAGAAAAATTGCAGGAATTTTGGCGCAGCGGAACTGAACGGATCGGCAACTACGAAACTGTTGTAACTGTCGGTATGCGCGGTGATGGCGATGACGTGATGTCCGAAGAAACTGCTGTGGATCTATTAAAAACCATTATCAGTGATCAACGCAAAATTATCTCTGAGGTAACCGGAAAACCGGCCCAAGAAACACCTCAGGTTTGGGCAATATACAAAGAAGTACAGGACTATTACGACAAAGGTATGCGGGTTGATGATGATATCACTGTCCTGTTTAGCGACGACAACTGGGGAAACATACGCTATCTTCCCAGGAAAGAAGATCTAAACCGTAAGGGAGGATTCGGCATGTATTATCACTTTGATTATGTCGGTGCTCCCATATCGTACAGGTGGCTTAATGTAACCCAAATTGAACGGGTATGGGAACAAATGAAGCTCACATATGAACATGGAGTAAAATATTTATGGATAGCTAACGTTGGCGACATCAAACCTATGGAATTTCCAATCAGTTTCTTTATGGATTATGCCTGGGATCCGGATGCCATTCAGGCTAATGATCTGCCTAAATACTATGTGAATTGGGCGGGACAGCAATTTGGCAACGAATATGCCGGCGAAGTTGCGGAATTACTTACGCTCTATACAAAATACAATGCAAGACGTACGCCTGAAATGTTGACTCCTGATACATACAGCGTAGAAAATTACAGAGAAGCTGACAGAATTGTTGAAGAATACAAAAAATTGGCAGAAAGAAGCAGAAATATTTATAATCGACTGGCTGAGATATATAAATCTGCATTTTATCAATTAGTTCTCTCCCCTGTCGAAATGTGTGCAAATATCAACGAAATGTATATTTGTGCAGGCAAGAATATATATTACGGAGAACGCGGTGCGTCATCTGCAAATTACTACGCAAATAAAGTGAAGGAGTTATTTGAAAAAGATGCCGAACTCACAAAAGAATACCATGAATTGGAAGGCGGTAAATGGAATCATATGATGTCGCAAACACATATAGGCTATACATACTGGAACCATCCACCATTAAACAGGATGCCCGCTGTATGTTATGTTCAATTGCAGAAACCTGCTGAACTGGGCTATCTGCTGGAATATGGCAGCAGACCTGTATGGGGCTGGCTTGATGTTGAAGCAGATTGGTCTTTCAGTAATGAAATGCCTGTGTTCGACCCTGCCAATAATCAAAACTATTTTATCGACATTATTAACCGTGGGCAAGAAGAATTAAACTACACAATAAAAGCCAAAGAGGATTGGATAAAGCTCTCCTCGGAGACTGGCACCACTCGATATAACGAAAAAGTCTATGTAAGTATAGATTGGAATAAAGCGTCTATAGGAGAAGCAACAGGTGAAATACTTATTTCCGGAGCAGGAAATGATTACACTGTAAAAGTTCCAATTTGTAATAAGCTGCCTGCATTGGCCGGGTTTATCGAAAACGAAGGAGTAATAGCATTCGAAGCAAGTCATTTTACAAAAAAAAATGATTCAAAAGACATGCGATGGACGGTAGTCCCGAACCTCGGACGAACAAATTCGTCTCTCATTATTGAACCTGTAACTGCTGAGAGACAGGTTATATTAACAAATTCTCCGAGTGTTGAATATGAGTTTACGACTTTCAGCTCAGGAGATTTTAAAGTAGAGACTTACGTTTCACCAACCCAAAATTTTAAAAAAGAAGGAGGATTGAAATATGCAATCGCGATTGACAATGAGGAGCCTCAAATTATTAATATAAACAAAGGGGAAATAAAACCAGATTATGAATATGCCGATTGGTGGACAAAATCAGTTGGGGATCATATTAAAATCAGCGTTTCAACACATAAAGTTGATTTGCCTGGTAAACATACACTAAAGATATGGATGGTTGACCCTGGCATTGTTTTCCAAAGATTTGTAATTGATGCCGGAGGATTAAAACCGAGTTATTTAGGCCCTGTTGAAAGTAATTATGTGAGTGTCAAATAAAAAATCCCCATAATAGCCGGTATAGTGCATAGGTCATATCGTGCCACGGGAGATAGGAACGTAAATTGCAATTTGTTATTTTTCATGGCAAAACAGTGCGATGCAACGCCTACGACACCATATCATCAACCATTGTACAAAATGGCCGAAAAGCATTTTCCTAATGGATAATTTTTTAAAACTAAAAAAAATGTTATGCCACAATTAGTAAAAGGTGGAAAATATATATTTGGATGGACTTTGATTAATAAGGATTTTAAAGTTCGTATACCAGTTGAGACTTATAATGAGTATAAGCTCATAGAGACAGCTAAGCTTATTATATTATCAGGGAGCAAAACTTCAGGTGGATTTAGCATTGTATCCCCATATTCAATAATAAATTCGAAATTATCAAATAATATCATCAGATTAGTCGGATACAAAAAAGAGACGAATTCGTTTACAACTAAGAAATTGGGAATGATAAAACAGGGGGAAAGAGTGATAAGTTGGACATCATTAGATAAAGACAGATACTTCAGATTATCAATTGAATTAATATCAACATTAAAGATAAGTATTGGAGATAAATTATTGGTAGGCAGAGGCAGTGGATTGGGACCAGCTTTTATTGCTAAAGGGACAATATATAAAGAGGCATTAAAACATAAGGATTTATTGGAATTTAATTAATAGGCAACTTTGCCTAACACGGTGTAATAAGCATTGCCGCGGCGGGAAAGAATTGAATATTTAAGTATATTTACAGAACTTAACGGCTATAGGAGCGGGAATTGCAATCACATCGGCAACGACTTCTTACACCCATCCGTTATGCGCAATGTTGATTCTAAAAACCAGACACTAAAATTATTAAAGAACAGACAAATACATTATGAAAACCTTTCTCTTTTTAATAATGCTTTCTCTGACATTTGGTTCTCTTTATGGGCAAATGGATCAAAAACACAGGGTAATTGTACTCACAGATATTGAAGCTGACCCTGACGATACACAATCCTTAGTGAGATTACTTTTATATTCGAATGAAATCGATATAAAGGGATTGATCGCTACCACATCTTGCTGGCATAAAACAATGGTCAATCCGGAATCCATAAAGAAAATATTACTTGCATACGATAAAGTACAGCCAAATCTAATTAAGCATGATGCAAATTTTCCAAAGTCTGATATTTTGTTATCCCTAATAAAACAAGGTCGTGCTGAAAACGGAATGCTGGGTGTCGGCAAAAATAAAGATTCAGAAGGCTCTGATTGGATAATTAAGGAACTGGAGAATAGTGATGATCGCCCGTTATGGATTTCAATCTGGGGCGGGGCCAATACATTGGCACAAGCACTTTACAAAATCAAGGAAACAAAAACTGAAAAAGATATAAAAAGACTTATAGCTAAACTAAGGGTTTATACTATTTCCGACCAGGATGACAGCGGTATATGGATCAGAAACAATTTCCCCGAATTGTTTTATATCGTAAGTCCCGGAGATGACTATGGCAGTGCTACCTGGAACGGCATAAATAGTTACATACCGGGGATAGATAATAGCAGAATAAGCAATTCCTGGCTTTCTCAAAATATTCAGCAGGGACACGGACCGCTTGGCGCAGCTTATCCGGATGTAGCATGGGGCATGGAAGGAGATACACCATCTTTTTTATCCCTGGTATTAAATGGTTTAAACAATGCAGAACATCCTGAATGGGGCGGCTGGGGAGGAAGATATGAGTTATATAAACCTGACTTTTCCGCTCAAAAAAAAGGCGGTTCAGGAGTACCATCTGAACCTGAAACAAGAATAATTTGGACGAATACAACAGATACTTACACACCTTATATTTCCAATGATTATGGCAGAACAGTAAAAATGGATACGATGACCTATAATGATAATAAAGTGTCGTTATGGCGCTGGAGAGATGATTTTCAAAATGATTTTGCCGCGCGGATGGATTGGTGTGTCAAATCATATGAAGAAGCCAATCACCATCCTGTTATTGTATTAAGCCATCCAGAAAATATTACTGTTAAATCCGGAGAGGGATTCGGATTAGATGCCTTTAATACAACAGATCCCGATGGAGATAGTTTTAGTTTCTTATGGTTTAATTATCCTGAAGCCGGTACATATAATAAATTAATAAAAATTGAAGGAGCGGAAAACGCACATGGATCATATATAATTGCCCCTAAGGTTACAAGAGAAGAGACTGCTCATTTCATTTTAAAAGTAACAGATAAAGGCAATCCTCAATTGACGAATTATAAACGAGTAATAGTGACGTTTAAACCGTAATATCTCTGCCTCTAATACCGCAAATATGCAGCAGCGGACATTTGGTGATACCAAATTTTCTTAATACCATCATCGCCTGCGCCTAACTTTAAAGACAACAATGAAAGAATTACTGACAAAAGAAATAGAAAAGCAATAAGATTGCACGAAAAAGCCGGCTTTGTAATGACCGATAAACTAGAGATGAATTACGATGATAATGTGATATTGAAAATAATATTGGATGACTAAAATATATGCAAAATTGAAAACTCATATGCTTAACTATCGGTACTGCCAATTTCAACGGTTATAGTCTTATATATAAAACTCGCAGGGAAACAAATAACTTCTTATATTAAAAAAGACAATGCAATTTAAGGAATTTTTTAGGTCCATTATATGACATTGAATGTTTTCCTTTTAATACTCGGATTTGTTCTGCTGATTAAAGGTGCAGATCTTTTTGTTACCGGATCGTCGGCTATCGGACATTTACTCCATATTCCTCAAATAGTCATCGGACTTACCATAGTGGCACTCGGTACCTCTCTGCCAGAATTATTCGTTAACATCATCGGAAGCATTTCACAAAAAAACGACATAGTTTTGGGCAATATTCTTGGCAGCAACATTTTCAACATTTTAATAATTCTGGGCATATCTGCAATAATTTTTCCTGTAAAAGCACAAAAGAATACCATCTGGAAAGAGATACCATTCGTTATACTTGTTTCTGTTATCCTGTTCGTCCTTGCGAACGACTCTTTTTTCGGCGGCACGGAATCTGAAATATCGAGAGGCGACGGGATAGTCCTGTTCTTTTTTTTGATGTTCTTCTTTATCTATTTGTTCACCTTGATAAAAGATGATAATTACCGGGAAGAAGCAAAGAGCGATACCAGAGTATTCAAAATTGTAATGTATATTCTTTTAGGATTGACCGGATTGATATTCGGAGCAGATCTTATAGTCGGTTCTGCAGTCGAGATTGCCGGTATGATGGGTATAAGTGAAAAACTTATTGCTATTACAATAATTTCAGCGGGCACCGGCCTGCCTGAATTTGTAACTTCTGTAGTCGCGTCATACAAAAAAAACAGCTCGATTGCATTGGGAAATATCGTAGGCAGTAATATTTTAAACATATTGATAGTCGTTGCTGCCAGCTCTGTAATATATCCAGTCAAGCTGTCTTCTTCTGTTTACTGGTTCGATTTTTCAATACTTATACTTTGTTCATTTATACTCTTCTTCTCGATGTTCGTTTTAAAAAAGGCAATTATCACCAGAACCGAAGGAGTATTTTTCGTTCTTCTTTATATTTTTTATATTTTATTCAATATTTATCAATTATAGATCAATCAATTATCATTAAACATTATGCTATAAGCAGAGAAATCTCTTATGAAAAAGAATATCAGTATATCTCTTTTTTTATTTTTACTGACAGGATTATTCGCCGTGCAATGCCCCGGCCAGCTGCGCCTACCAAAACTGATCAGTGACGGCATGGTATTGCAGAGAGATGCAGATGTAAATATCTGGGGCTGGTCTGCTCCGAATGAAAAAGTGCGCGTTGTTTTCATGAATACTGCATATGAAACATCTGCAAATGACAGGGGTGATTGGCGTATAAAGTTGCCCGATTTAAAGGCCGGCGGGCCTTACGATATGAAAATAACTGCAGGTGACTCTATTACAATAAAAGACATTTTAATCGGCGACGTATGGGTATGTTCGGGCCAGTCGCAGATGGATATCAACATGAGCAGGGTAAGTCCGCTTTACGAAGAAGATATTAAAAGCGCCGGCAATCCGAATATCAGATATTTTGCAGTACCGGTCATATACAATTTCAACGCGCCTCAAGCCGACGTAGCCAGCGGTAAATGGGAAAGCATTTCCCAAAATAATATATTGAACGTATCGGCTATTGCTTATTTCTTTGCATGTGAACTCAATAATAAATATAAGGTTCCTATCGGACTGATACGTGCAAGTCACGGCGGTTCTCCCGCCGAAGCATGGCTGAGTCAAGAAGCTGTAAAAGAATTTCCGAAATACTATGAGGAGGCACAAAGATTTAAAGATACTGCAGTCATCATACAAATTCAGAAATCTGACAGAGAAAATACATCGGTATGGTACAATGAATTAAACAGGCTGGACGAAGGATACAATCATGAACTGCCCTGGTATAGACCTGAAGTTGATGTATCAAACTGGCTTCAGATGGAAATTCCGGGCTACTGGGCCGACGGCGAATTGGGCGAAGTTAACGGTGTGCTCTGGTTTAGAAAAGACATCGATATATCGCCTGAATTGGCAAATAAATCTGCAAGACTGCTTTTAGGAAGGATTATAGACGCTGATTCCGTTTTTGTGAACGGAGTCTTCGTAGGATCTGTCAGCTACCAGTACCCGCCTCGAAGATATTTTATACCGGAAAATATTTTGAAAGAAGGAAAGAACACGATTGTCATACGGCTAATCAGTAACGGCGGCAAAGGCGGATTTGTTTTAGACAAACCTTATGAATTAATAGTCGATAACAAGAAAATAGATTTAAAAGGTTTTTGGAAATACCGCCTCGGTGCAAAAATGAGACCGATGTCACCTTCTACATTCATAACTTACAAGCCGACAGGAATTTTCAATGCAATGATTGCACCTTTGACAAATTTCATGATTAAAGGAGTTATTTTTTATCAGGGCGAATCAAATACGGACAGGCCGTTGGAATACGCAGAATTATTTCCTGCCGTTATAAAAAGCTGGCGAAATAAATGGGATCAGGGTGATTTTCCATTCTTATATGTTCAACTTCATAATTATTCGGAAGCTCCGGCTTATCCTTCAGAAAGCAGCTGGGCACTAACCCGCGAAGCCCAGCTAAAAACATTATCACTGCCTAATACAGGCATGGTTGTTGCGATAGACCTTGGCGAGTGGAACGATATTCATCCGTTAAATAAAAAAGATGTGGCTAAGAGACTGTCTCTCGCTGCCCGGAAAATTGCATACAACGAGAAAAATGTTGTTGCGTCAGGTCCTATTTACCAAAAAATGGCAATAAGAGGAAACAAAGTAATCCTTACATTCTCAAATATCGGATCAGGACTTCAGGCAAAAGGCGGCAAGCAACTTAAGCAATTTGCCATCGCAGGCAAGGATAAAAAATTCGTTTGGGCCAATGCAAAGATTGTTAAGAACAAAGTAATTGTCTGGAGTCCGGCGGTTAAGGAACCTGCCGCAGTTAGATACGCCTGGGCAACAAATCCGGAGGGTGCAAATCTTTATAATAAGGAAGGCCTCCCCGCTTCGCCTTTCAGGACAGATGATTGGCCGATTGATAGCGAATAACCCGGGTAATTATGTATTCGCCGTATGATAAATCATACGGCTATCCATCACAAAACCCTTCGGGTTTCGTTTGGAACAGGCGTCGAAATTATTCGATTGTGAGAATTAGAGCTTTTTAGGCTTTGATTTAATGGGGGAAATGACAACCGTAGAATCCGATCACCAGATCGGATAATAATACAGTTGAACAAGGCATTTAATAATGTCTGGTCGGTGACCGGATATATAATCCGACTCGTTGTCAGATGTTCCCGCAACCACCTTGTGTTAAATTGTCCAGCTCGTAACTGCCTGCCCAGTTGCTTTACAAACGGGGGACTCTACATTTATTTCAAAATGTTTTTGGGTTCAATGCTCTTTTATTGGGCTTGTTATATCTCTTATTCTGCTTTTATCGTTTCCAGTCCATGTGCATTCGGACCTTTTTCAGCCCTGAACAAAAGGAATGCAAACAGAAACGCGAAAAATCCTAGTGAAGAGAATATCCACATACCGAGTGTATACCCGTCCGGATTAACTGCACTTGCTCCGGTATAGTCGTTTGCCCAGCCAATCAGTAAATTAAATCCGGCAAGACCGATATTCTGAATCATTGTCATCAGTCCAAATGCAGTGCCTAATTTGGATTCATCGACAATATATGCCACTGACGGCCACATTACTCCCGGTATCAGCGAAAACGCTACACCCATCATCGCCATAGGGACATACAGCGAAACATTAGTATATGCCATAAGCAGATATACGGGTATAAGAAGAAGCGATCCATACATCATAAACTGCGCCCTGCGGCCCACTTTATCGACGAGCAATCCGAAGAGCGGTGTTGCAATCATCGCAAATAAAGTAAGCATGCTCGACAGGAATCCGCCAAGTTCGCGTGTAGCTCCATGAGCTTCAATAAAATACTTAACTGCAAACGTCTGAAACGGAAATATGCCTGAATAGAATGTTATACAGAGCAGAACGATATACCAGTATGTTTTGCCGAACCCGAATAAATCCTTGAAAACAACCTTATCTGTT
>JAFGLB010000125.1 GCA_016928255.1 Bacteroidota bacterium | reverse complement strand
CAGCGGACTGGCTGTTCTTGAATTTCTTTATCAGAAAGAAATTCCGATTGATAAACTGCTTGTAGTGTGCGATGATTTCCAGCTTCCGCTGGGCACAATTCGATTGCGGCAGAATGGAACTGACGGCGGGCATAACGGATTATCATCAGTTATTTATCATCTGCAGACAGATCAATTTGCCAGATTAAGATGCGGCATTGCTTCTTCCGAGATGCCGGCTGAAAAGACGAAGATGAAGGATTTTGTGCTGGAAAAATTTTCCGGTCCGGAGCTTCCTTTTGTAAAGGTGATGATCTGCCGGGCACGCGATGCATGTATGTCATATATCGAAGAAGGTATTAGCCGGGCAATGACCCGGTTTAACGCAAAAACAGGCGAAGAAAACAATTAAATAACCCTGCCCTCTCGCGGAAAAATGCCGGCGGAGCGGGCCGTATTAATAACAAGACCAAAGGGAAATATCTCTATGTCACAAAAACAAAAAATCTACGAGACGACATTCATCGTGAATGCCAGTCTCGATGATCCTCAAATAGATGGAGTTATCGATAAGGTGAAAGATACTATCACCAAAAACAACGGCGAAATAATGGAAATAGCCAAGTGGGGACGCAAACGTTTTGCATATCCCATCAAGAAGAAAAACAACGGATTCTATGTGTTGTGCGAATTCAAATCTGGCGGCGATATAGTTGCCCGGCTCGAACGCCATTTCCAGCTTGATGAGAATATTATCAGGTTTCTCATCATCGCACTGGATAAAAAATCACTGCAGGCACGCATATCGGCCAATGATCTGATGAAGCAATTGACACCGGCATCAGCTCCTCTTACAGGCGCTTCAGCACAGGCCGAAATTTCCGACGAAATCGACCAGATTCCGGAAATTAACGATCAGGCCGGCGTTTGAATACATAACAATAGAAATGGAAGGATAAAAATTTTATGGCAACAACACAACGCTCATCAAATACACGCGGCTATCAGCGCGGCGGATCGCACGGGGCACCCCAACATGGCGGATATCGGCGCGATAATGCACAGGGCGGCCAGCGCACTACGAACCGCCAGCAAATACAGCGGAAGAAAAGAACCTGCAGGTTCTGTGATGCAAAGGATGTCTATATAGATTATAAGAACGAGAAACGTCTTCAGCGATTCGTATCCGAGCAGGGAAAGATTATTCCCCGCCGGATTACAGGTACATGCACACGTCATCAGCGTCAGCTCGTAAGGGCAATAAAACGAGCCCGGCACCTTGCACTCCTGTCGTTTGTAAATGATGCTGTGAGTTAAGCGGATCTCAATCAGATTTTTCTTGTAAAAGGAGCGTATAATATGAAAGTTATTTTAAGAAAGAATTTCGAGAAACTGGGAAGTATGAGCGAGGTCGTATCCGTTAAAGACGGATATGCGCGTAATTATCTCATTCCGCGCGGTATCGCATACGAAGCTACGAAGGGCAGTCTCCATCAACTTGAAGAAGAGCTCAAACAACAATCCCGTTCTTTCGACAAAGAGCGAAAGAAAGCCGAAACTGTTGCTGCACAGCTTGAAAAGATTTCTGTTACTATAAAGATGAAAGTCGGCGAAGAGGATAAATTGTTCGGATCGGTTACTTCGCAAATGATATCCGATTCCCTGGCGGAAAAAGAAATTACGCTGGATAAAAGGCATATCGAACTGGCAGAACCCCTGAAAGCCCTGGGAATTTACGACGTGCCTGTTAAACTCGCCGGCGGTGTAACAGGTAAAATTAAAGTCTGGATAGTAAGAGAGTAATCCTTGTTTTCGCGATAGTAAAAAGAAAAGGCAGCCTTATACGCTGCCTTTTTCTGTTAGTGCAATTCAATAAGTCGGACAAAAATTTTGATACTCCAGCTTGAAACATTAAAAACGATTATCGATTCACACGAAAAATTCATTCTTACTTCTCATGTGAATCCAGACGGCGACAGCCTGGGTTCGGAAGTTGCACTGGCGCGCTACATAAAATCGAGGAACAAGCAGGCAGCTATTATTAACTGCAATGCAACACCCGATAATTACTCATTTCTTAACAGTCTATATCCCATCCTAAAATTTGACCAGTCCATGCACGAAAGTATTTTCAGCGGAGCCGAGGTTATCATACTGGTAGATGTAAACAGTCCAGACAGGCTCAATTCAGTGGGGCCTTTTGTAAATAATAGCGGAGCTGTTAAGGTGTGTATTGATCATCATCCGGAACCGGGCGAGTTTGCAGATATTAATGTGATCGACGAACAATCTCCAGCAACAGCCGAAATTATTTATTATTTCATCACGATGGCAGGCGGAGTTATCGATCAGGCATCTGCTACGGCTCTTTACACGGCAATCATGACGGATACCGGTTCGTTCAGGTTTGAGAAAACAGATGCAGAGATTCACACAATAACCGCTCATCTTCTGCAGGCTGGAGCGGACCCCGTTGCCATTTACGAACAAGTATACGAACATTCGCCGGCAAAACGTATCCGGCTGCTCGGGATGGCACTCGCAGGTCTGAAGACACTTTATGATGGAAGGCTTGCCTATATAGTAATTACACGCGATATGTTTAAAGAGACAGGAACAACAGAAGAGGATACGGATTCTTTCGTGCCTTACACACTTGCGATAGACGGCGTCAAAATAGGACTGATGTTTTCTGAAACCGATAGTTTTATAAAAGTAAATTTCCGCTCAAAAGGGGACATACCTATTAATGAACTGGCAAAAGAATTCGGCGGCAACGGACACAAGAACGCTGCAGGCGCCAGAATTTCCCGCTTGAAACTGGATGATGCTGTATCGCAGGTATTGAAACAGGCAGATAGGTATCTGAAATAATTACTCTTTTAAAAGTATATAGAAGTCCCCTGATAATAGATATTATCCCGAGCGCATTCTTGTTTTCAATCTGAATAAAAAGCCGGATTTTTAGACCCGGCTTTTATAAATACACTAATTTTGATTTAATAGTATTTTTGTACTATTAATGGTTCCGTCGGTTTTTCCCACCAATTTCTGACATATAAAGAACCCGCCTGGGGATAACTCGGGAAAGAGGGAGGATGCATATTTTCATCGTCAGCAAAGTTTTCGTCAAACCGAGGATCAAAGCGGTAGCTTTTTTTGTATCCATTACCGTTAGTTTGTCCTACAGCACCTCTTGTATTCTGGCAAATAGATCCAATAAGATTAATTCTCCATTCCACAGGATTATGGCTTACATTCCAATCTTGTGCCGTAAATGATCCATCTTTCGCAAAAACCGCTCCGTGAATCGCTATACTACCCTTGCCGCTGGGAATTATTACATCATCCCTTCCTACAAGTCCAAGCATATCCTTTGTCTGATTTTGTGCAAGTGTTAATTGAGGTGGTTCCAGAGCCAGACCTGGATCCTCATTATAAGCATCAGGATAATTTTCATAGACAGTGTTTCCTTCAACAAGGACATCATCGTTGCTGGCAACCGATAGCCTTCCGTCTAAGACACCTTTTATATGAATATCCTGTGTTGAATAAATTACATTGTTTGAATAATCTGATAATTTTATTGAATCCACCTTAACAGCTCCGGCATTACCCATAAAATTACCGGTACTAATTATAGCATAACCGTCATCTGAAGCAGAAGAACCTGGATTCAACTCAACATAAAGTATAGAAGTACGGGTATTCGTATGTGCTGGATCCAATCCAACAGTTGCATTAGTCGCATTCGCCTGCAATTCCGAAAGATCTGTAGGAAACGGTATTTCGGCTACTCCCTGTTCTTTATTTCCAAGGAAAATCCCTTTATTTTTTTTCGGATCGAATCTATGGCTTGTCGTTACCTTGCCATGAAATACTGGACTTTTGTCAATATGTATATTATCATTCGAGTGCACTCTACCCCATAAGGTGTCACCAGATGTGAAGAATACGTTCCCTTCCTGCTGAGACATCCATCCGAACGATGCAAATGAAAAGTTCTTGTCGTAATCAAGTAATATGGTAATCTCATCTTGAATAACATAAGGTTGAGTTCTTGCCGCATCATGGAACAAATAAGTCGTACAGTTTGATACGCTTTTAACAATTAAATGGGGCCTCGGAAGTGCTATACTATCAATCGTCACTATAAAGTTGCAGCCTCTGAATGATCCGTCTGTAAAATTCCCTGAAGTTAGTACTCTCTTTGGATGATGAGGATATGGTTTGTACATCAACTGTGCCATTCCTGCGTGCGCACCGGCGCTTGCGATATTACGCGATAAAGCTACCTGGTTATAACCGACCATATTCTCGACCGCTTTTGTCGTAAGTTTTGTAATATTAAGATTTATATAACCGAAAATTACTGCGAAACCTAACACTAGAATAAGCGAAGCTTTGCCACCCATGGCTTCCTCCTAAAAATTATTATTATCTTAAAAAGTTTCTCGATGCTAACCTTGTCTGCTTCCACAACGCTGATGCATATCTTTCAGCCGGCTCTAAGATAGTAGGGTACGGTGATTGTACTTCCATTGTGATTTCTATAATCCTGATTCTGGCTCTTTCATTTGGATCATTTACAGGGCTGTTTATAGTTTCTCCCCATTCATCCATATATTTTAGATAAAACTCGGTAACCAAACCAACTCTCGATGAAGTACCCCCCACTCTACGCCAGAGGATCCGGTCATTAGGATTATCCGTCTCGCCAGCTTCCGCCTCACCTAATCCACCTGTATAATACAATACAGGCTGAGGGGTAGTGATGTAATCTGCATTCGGAGCCATTTGAAATATTATCCTCGAAGTGTCTGCTTCAACGACAGTTTGAGTGGTATTGGCCATGCCACATCCCATATTACGTAAATCGCATTCCAATACTTGTGCCGTAGTAACAAGCATCTCCTGTACAATAAGCTGGTGATTGTAGGATGCCCATGATTCTTTCAATGTCATATTTGCATTCAGTGTAATCAGAATAATGATTCCACCGAGAAAGGTAGCAAGAATGATATCCAGTAATGTGCTCATGAGAAATCTCCGATTATAATCTGCTTATTCATCAGTTAAAACTGAATAAACCGTAAATTGAACTTAAGGTAACTGGTGCAATCGTATCGGGGTAGATACCTCGAACTGTTACATCCATTTTTTTTAGAAATGTTTGATATCCCACACCTGAAGATGCATTTATATTGTTTGTATCTACATAATAAACATTAAACCAAACGTTATAAATCTCATTCAGTTTGGGCGGTGTATATACAAATGGATTTCCACTGTGATAAAAATTAAAATCATCAAAATCATCCAAGCTGTCAAGTTCAGTCTCGCCTGCATCTGCCCCCAATGAACCGGGAGCCGTCAGTAATGCATGATTTGCGATAATTAGATTGATTGCTGTACTATCGTTTTCATCAAATGCAGTATTCTGTGCACGCTCTATAAATGACGTCGCTATTGTCGTAGCAGTCAGCCCGGCATTCGATTGGGCAATATTTTCCCCACTCTGTCCTAGTGTAGCAAAATAATTCAGCGTAATTACAGACAGCAGTGCTAAGGCACCTACTGTAAGCATTAATTGTCCCGTATTCATATTCCCTCTATTCTTTTATTTATGAGTAAATCCCAAAATTCTAATTATGTATAATATATCATCCAAACGTCATATTCAAGTATTAAATGGCTTGGATTGGATTTATGGAGAAATCCCTTCCTTTCTTTAAGCTCAGTATTCGGATTAACCTATCCAAATATAGAGCAGATGCATCAAGTATATGTGATCCTTATCACTTTTTTCAGCTACAAATACGAATCCTAACCCTTTAAAATAAAGACAAATTTTGTACCCAATAAATAAAGACGAATCTGTTTTAATTTGGCCGCTTTATAAAATTCAAAAAGTAGTTTCTACAAAATTCTAAAAAAAATCGGTAATTCTGGAAGAAGCAGCAAGAAATTGGACTCTATTTATTAAGATTGGATTTTGCTATGTTCCATGAAGCTATCGTCATACCGTCCCAAATCGTTCCATTTGCAACGGAATCGTCAATTTCATCAGGCAATAAGTATTCAATTTCAAATTCCTCCGTCTCATCCGGCGATGGATCAACTTTTACTAGTCCCCTGGCAATATAAACCCGGCAAATCTCATCTGTTACACCATTGTAAGGATTGAATTCACCGGCCAGATGTATGTCGCGCGCGGCGAAGCCTGCTTCCTCTTTAAGTTCTTGTTTTGCGGTCTCATCATACGTATGCCCGTCTTTAACACCACCGCATGGAAGTTCAAGACTCACACGCTCGTTTAAATATCTGTATTGCCGTACCAAAACAATCCTGCCGTCGGTTAAAACCGGAATTACCATACTTGAACCGTTTGTATGGACGTAGTGATATTCGCCATGCTTTCCGCCCGGCAATTCAATTTCATCTTTCCTGTAAATCCACCATGGATTACGAAAAAGGACAGTCTCGGTTTTTTTCTTCCAGATCTTAAGAGACATATTATGTATCGCTCATTAATGAAAAACCAATTCACGTAAAATTTAAACTTTTTTTTTAGATTTTTATATTTTCGATACGTTCTTTTTTATTCTGCCTGCCGGCTTTCTTATCTTTTTTCTTGATTTCTTTGCCTTCACTTTTTTATGCAAAAGTTTTTCCATAGTGCTGCCGATTACAGCCGGACTTTCTGCAATGGTAATTCCGGCCTCGCTCATTACTCTGATTTTCTCCTCGGCAGTGCCTTTACCACCCGATATAATAGCACCTGCATGTCCCATACGCCTTCCCGGAGGTGCGGTGCGACCTGCAATAAAACCGACAACCGGTTTATTAACGGATTTCTTTATAAATGCAGCAGCTTCTTCTTCGGCAGTTCCACCTATCTCGCCTATCATTACAATGGCGTTTGTTTTCCTGTCTGCATTGAAAAGTTTTATAACATCAATAAACTGAGTGCCTATTATCGGGTCGCCTCCGATACCCACGCAGGTGGATTGTCCGATTCCCCTCGCAGTAAGCTGAGCGACTGCTTCATAGGTTAAGGTTCCGCTTCTCGAGACTACTCCGACACTGCCCGGTTTATGAATAAAGCCCGGCATAATGCCGATCTTGGCTTCACCCGGAGTGATCACGCCGGGACAGTTCGGTCCGATAAGCCGAGCTCTCTTCTTGGATACATATTCATATACGCTTATCATATCGCTCGTAGGGATACCTTCCGTAATAGCAACAATAAGCTTTACTCCGGCATCCGCAGATTCCATAATTGCATCTGCGGCAAAAGCTGCAGGAACAAATATTACCGATGCATTTGCCCGTTCTTTTTTCACAGCATCTTTAACAGTATCATAGACCTTAACAGGATGAGGCAGCTTGTCTTTCTCGTTGCCTTCATAATAAGTTCCGCCTTTCCCGGGGGTAACTCCGGCAACGACTTTTGTTCCGTACTCCATCATTTGCCTTGTATGGAAAGTGCCTTCACCGCCTGTAATGCCCTGCACCACGAGGCGTGTTTTTTTATCAACGAGTATACTCACTTTATTCTATCCTCCTTTTGATAAATGCGGCCTAAGAATTCTCAATCAAGTTGTAATTACTTATGCATGACCCATCCTGTAAGCGGTCATGCTTTTCCGATCAGCGGTTTATTAACTGCTTTTTTCTGATTGGCAGAAAGATGTGCGTATAAATTTTTTCTTCTTCAATTATCCGCAAACGTTCCGATGTCAAGCGTCCGCAGACCGTTGTTCCTGCCTCCAACGCCCGCAGTAATGCGAATGGTTTCATTTAATTTGCGACTTTGTACTGACCCTGATTTCAGATTCTATCGATCAGCCTTGCGGCTTTCCATTATCCTTTTCGTCGAGCTTTTTTGTTTCTTTCTCGACTTCGTCCTGAACATCTTTTGCGGCTTTTCTAAATTCACGGATTCCCTGCCCGAGACCCCGTGCAAGTTCCGGCAGCTTCTTAGCACCGAAAAAAATCAGAACTATAAGTAAAATAAGAAATAGTTCCTGTCCACCAATAGATCCCATAAACACTCCTCTCTGCGGCAAAAACATCTGCCTTTTGTAACTGTTAATTTAAGCTCTGAATAATTGATTCAAATATTTTCCTTCCGTCCGTATGCTTTAAAACAGGATCCGATGCACGCTCCGGGTGAGGCATCATTCCGAGCACATTTCCTTTTTCATTGATAATGCCTGCAATGTTATTCAAGGAACCGTTCGGATTCGCCTTATCAGCAATGCTGCCGTTGCGATCGCAATAACGGAACACCACCTGCCGGTTATCTTCCAGCCTTTTCAGTGTATCCGGATCGGTAAAATAATTTCCTTCCCCATGCGCAATCGGAATCTCCAATATCTCGCCTTGCTTACATTGGCTCGTAAACTTAGTATCTGCATTTTCGACACGAAGATTCAAATATTTACAGATAAACAGCAGTGATTTATTCCTCAGCAAAACGCCGGGCAGCAATCCCGCTTCTGTAAGCACCTGAAAACCGTTGCAAATGCCGATTACGATACCGCCGTTATTGGCAAAACGAACTACATCTTTCATCACCGGCGAAAACCGCGCTATCGCTCCGCACCGGAGATAATCTCCATATGAAAAACCGCCCGGAAGAATGACCGCATCCACATCTCCTATGGAACCTTCTTTATGCCAGATGAGCCGGGCTTCCTGTTTCATCATAGTCCCGGCAACATAATGGCTGTCGTGATCACAATTGGATCCGGGAAAAACAATTACGCCCATCTTTAATCTTTTCATGTTTTATCCCGCTATTCCTTT
>JAFGLB010000124.1 GCA_016928255.1 Bacteroidota bacterium | reverse complement strand
TGATAAGTAAATAGTTGGTAGCCGAAAGCTTTAGCTTTCGTAAAAGCGGTGATAAGTGATAAGTAAATAGTTGGTAGCCGAAAGCTTCAGCTTTCGTAAAAGCGGTGATAAGTGATAAGTAAAGAGTTGGTAGCCGAAAGCTTCAGCTTTCGTAAAAGCAGTGATAAGTGAACAGTGAACAGTAAACAGTGAAGAGTAAATTGCTGTGGATTTACGAATTTTTTTTAAATCATTGCAGGAATATGAATAATGAAAAATGAAAATGTTGCGTATTGCGGATTATATTGTGCTGAGTGTCCTAATCATACCGGTGTAATTGCGGATCTTGCAAGGGACTTGCGAAAACAGCTTAGAAATTTTCGTTTTGACAAGACTGCAGAAATTCTATCCAAATTTCCATTTTTTAAAGAATATAAAAAATATAATGACTGCTATTGTGTTCTTGGCGCAATGGTAAAGATGAGATGCGGAAAAACATGCAGAGAAGGCGGCGGAAATCCGGGCTGCAGGATCAGATCTTGCGCAATCAGGAAAAAATATGAAGGATGCTGGGATTGTGATACATTCGAAACCTGCGAAAAGCTCGCTTTCCTTAAAACGAATCACGGAGTTGCACATATAAAGAATTTGAGAATAATAAATAAAAAAGGACTTAAAGAATTCGAATCGGGTCCGAAATTGTGGTACCAGGAAAAATAGATATTAAATCTTCTCTCGAGGCTTGCCATGAACGATATACAAATTATTGATCTCACACCTGAAAATATTGCTGATTACGGCGTTTGCGGTTATAAAGATGTGGAAAAACATGTGGAATTGAGAAAAAAAATTGATTGGTACAAAAAATATTATCCAAAAGGACTCCGTACAAAAATCATTCTCTCAAAAACGGGCGGCTATCAGGGAATGCTCGAATATATTCCCGGAAAATATGCTCACAGGCCTGTGGATGCCGGCGGATATATGTTTATTCACTGCGTCTTCGTCGGATTCAAAAAGCAATTCAAAGGAAAAGGTTACGCTTCTTTATTAATAGACGAATGTATCAAAGAAGCGAAAGAAAAGAAAATGCAGGGAGTGGCAGTGGTGACACGAAAAGGGTCTTTTATGGTAGACAGCGGTATTTTTTTGAAAAAAGAATTTAAAGCAGTTGATGAAGCCGAACCTGATTTTTACCTGTTAGTCAAGAAATTTGACAAAAATGCAAAGGATCCGAAATTCAAATCGAATATGACCGATAATTTAAAAAAATATGCAAAAGGATTGACGGTTCTACGCTCGGCCCAGTGCCCGTATACTGAAAAAAACGTGAATGCTATAATAGAATCGGCAAAAAAGAAATTTAAGATAAAAACCAATTTGATAGACCTGAAAGATGCAAATTCAGCACAGAATAATCCATGTGCCTTCGGCTCATTTTGCATCATTCATAACGGAGAAATCATCAGTCATCATCCTATCAGCAGCACAAGATTTGAAAACATAATGAAGAAACGGATCAAGCGTTAGGTATGTAAATTCTTAACAGAAAATCAATCGATTTTTCTTTTAATAAATAATACACATAAAAAATAAGGAGAATATCAGATGGATAACATGATAGGATATTGCGGACTGGACTGTTCTAAATGTGACGGTTACATTGCCACGCAGTCGAACGATCGTAAAGCTATAGAAAAAGTTGCCGAGAAATGGCGGAAGCAGTATAATTCTGAAGAGATTACGGCAGAATCCGTTATGTGCGACGGCTGCACAAAAAACGGCAGGAAGAGCGGCTATTGCGGCTCTATGTGTAAAATCCGCCAGTGCGCAATACAAAAAGCTGTTCAGAATTGCGGTTACTGCTCTGATTATGATTCATGTGCGGAGCTTAAAGCATTCCACGCTTTTCCGGGTACAGCAGATGCAAAAGCAGCACTGGATAGTATTCGCTTGAATAATAATTGATAATCAGGAGATAACTCAATGAGGCAAATTACGGATAATGATAATCTTGTAGCATATTGCGGACTTTACTGCGGCGCCTGCCCGGCATATCTAAAGGAAAAATGTCCCGGCTGTCTGGAAAATAAAAGAGCAGGCTGGTGTAAAATCAGACTTTGCTGCAGCGAAAATAAATATAAATCATGTGCAGATTGTACTGAATTTAAAGACGTGAATGACTGCAAAAAATTCAATAACGCGATTTCGAAAATATTCGCATTCGTGTTCCGTTCAAACCGGAAAGCATGTATCGAGCAGATACGCAGCAAGGGATTAAAGGCTCATGCTGAAATCATGAGCCGGGATATAAAGAAACATAGTCTGCCGCGTTGAATTAAATTACTATTTATAAAAAGGCAATCATGCAATCCTTAAACAAAATTTCGCTAATAGCTCCCTGCGGAATGAACTGCGGCATTTGTATGGCATATCTGAGGGAAAAGAATCATTGTCCCGGCTGCAGGGGAGCAGAAGCAAATAAACCGATCTCATGTGCCAGATGCATAATCAAAAATTGCAGGACATTTAAAAAAGGCAAAGCAAAATACTGCTTTGAATGCGATAATTTACCCTGCGACCGGTTAAAACATCTGGACAAAAGATATAGAAATAGATACAACATGAGCATGCTCGAGAATCTTGAATATATCAGAAAGCATGGCATTAGGAAATTTGTTAGGAATGAAGATAAACGATGGACCTGCTCTAAATGCGGCGGCAGGATAAATGTTCATAGGGGGAATTGTGTTGAGTGCGGGAAGGTTTTTTATAAAATACCGAAGAAATTAGGATGAAATGAGATTGAAAATAAAATATATCTTGTAGTCCCATATGGAATTAACTGCGGTACCTGTCTTGATGGCATATAACAATCTTGTTAATCGGCGTAAATCTATCCGATTAAAAGAATACGATTATTCGCAACCAGGCGAATATTTCATAACTATTTGCATATATGAAAAGAAATGTATTTTAGGCGAGATTGTAGATGAGAATATATTGTTTTCACCGATTGGAGAAATAGCAAAAAGATGCTGGGAGGAAATACCCGAACATTTTTCTAATGTAGAATTGGATGAATATGTGATAATGCCGAATCATATTCATGGAATTATTATGATTACCGAATGTAGGGATTTGATTAATCAAATCCCTACAAAGAATTACCCGTTAATGAAGAATCAAAAAGTGACACTTGGGAAAATAATCCGTCATTATAAAGCACGTACAGCAAAACATATACACGATTCCGGAAGTATGGATTTTCGGTGGCAACCTCTGTTTTATGATCGCATTATTCGCAGTGATAAAGAATTAAATAACATAAGGGACTATATTATTAATAATCCACTCAAATGGTATCTTGATGAAGAGAATCCATATAAAACTTGATTTTGTATAAATGTCCCAACTCTCCTCAATCGAATGGACCGAATCTACCTGGAATCCCGTAACCGGATGCAGTAAAATCAGTCCGGGTTGTAAGAACTGCTATGCAGAGCGCATGGCTAAACGGCTAAAAGCAATGGGGTCTCCTCGTTATCGGAATGGATTCAAAGTGACTCTGCAGGAAGATATTGTTGAACTCCCTCTTGAATGGAAACAGCCGCGCGTTATTTTTGTGAATTCCATGAGTGACTTGTTTCATGAAGATGTCCCAGGCGATTTTATAGTTAAAGTCTTTGATACTATGAAACGTGCACATTGGCATACGTTCCAAATACTCACAAAAAGATCAGAACGATTAGCCCAGATAGCACCTTATCTTCCGTGGCCGGAAAATATTTGGATGGGTGTGAGTGTGGAATCACAAAAATATACGAATAGAATTCAAGATCTGGTAAAAGTACCATCAGCCGTAAGATTTCTATCATTAGAGCCGTTACTTGGTCCCGTCTCAAAGCTTCCGTTAAGAGGAATTGACTGGGTAATCGTCGGCGGCGAGTCCGGACTTGGCGCGCGCCCTATGGAACAGAAGTGGGTCGTACAAATCAAACAACGATGCAGAGAAATGAACGTGCCTTTCTTCTTTAAACAATGGGGCGGATTTAATAAAAAGGCGGCAGGACGTGAACTTTATGGAAAAACTTTCGACGAAATGCCCAAGCCTCGACACCGACAGAAGGAGAATCTACTAATTCTTGGAAAAGATTCCATCTAGTTACAGATAATTTTATTCACCTCTGATTCGGCATCTTTTTTAAATTTTTAATTCAGATTAGCTATCATCGGAATCCGTTTCACCAGGTCGCGCATTTGATCTTGATTTTCCTGTCCAATCGTAAATGCATCGATATAATCGAGATTGAGAACGTACTTCAGGCATTCATCGATTCGATTGCGCAGCCGACCGTTTCCAAGTATTTTCATTCCAATTACCGCTTTACCGTCATTATGCATCCGTTGCAATATACTGGTTACTGTATGAACGTCTGCATCCATAATAATGCCTGCCGGATTTATTCGTGCGAGATCCACCTGGACCCAATCTGAATCTGCCGCTGCCTGTAGCGCTGAAAGGCTGTGGCACGAGACACCGTGTGCCCGGATGATTCCGGATTCGCGTGCCCTGGAAAGCTCGTCCATCGCCCCCTGCCGATCCGCCGGCCAATCGGGATCTGTCAGGCAATGCAGCAGTATAATATCGATATACTCCGTGTCAATTTCTTTTCGGAAACGGTCCAGATCGGATTTCATTTCTTTTGCCGTTCGTGCGTGAGTTTTTGTAAGAATGACAACTTTGTCCCGTTTTACCGATCGCAGTGCTTCTTTGAGATGAGGATGTGAGCCGTACTCATCTGCGGAATCCCAGAAATTTATCCCTTCATCGTTTGCCGCAACAAGCAATTCTGATAATCCCTTTACTCCAAGTTTGTCTGTTTGATTGGAACGGTGTCTATACCCGTTTGTTCCTGTTCCCATCGCCAGCCGTGATGCTTTGACACCTGTTTTACCGAGTGTTATGATGTCATAGGCATTTTTCTTTTTATGATCAAGCGAGAATAATTCGGAGGCCGGAAGATAGGGTAACGCACCAACTGTAATTCCGAGATCAATAAGAAAATCACGACGTTTCATTTTCTGTCTCCTATTAGATTTCTTTTTCTAAGTATATAACAAAATTCCCGCCGGCTAAAGTTCCTTGGAATCATCTTCGAATGGTAATTGAAATATATTTCTGACATTCAGCTAAATAATGCAGCAGTATGGTTGAATTACTATTTCGTCAAAATATGAATAAGCTCAACATCGGGTGAAAGGGAAATCAATTTTTCAAAATCAAATTTGTATATACCGAAATCTCCTTTATATTCCCAGTTGCAATACGCAATATTATTTTCTCTAAATATCGAAACAATGTCGCTGTAGTATTTCAGCCTGTCAGCCCGTTCAACGTGAGGCAGACAGCCGAACTCGCCGCAGTATAATTGAAGATCTAATTCTTTTGCTTTCTTAATTGCAGGCATCAATTCTTCAGCAAGTTTTTGTTTGTTATAAACTTCCTTTGAACCTTCCATCGCTTTAACAAATACGGAATCCGTGGTATCCACATACTTATCATAATCGGCATCGGTTACAACCTGTCCGGGATAATGTACCGGACCTGTATACATCTTTGCCGGAACCCAGCTCGCCGTATAGTGCGTGAAATGAAGCGGGGAATATGTATGCGTGCTGAGTATTATATTTTTATCGTTTTCAGGTACTTTTAGATCCGGGAATGTTTGCGGGATCTGCCACTTGTTCGATCCGATTACAATGACTCTGTTGGGTTCAAGCGATCGAATAGTCTTGACTGCCTTTTCGATCAGTTTATTCCAGTCATCCGGATTGTCCGCAACAGGTTCGTTCATTAATTCATATGCAACCATGTTCACCGGATACTTCTTCAAACGATTCGATAATTCGATCCATAGTTTTAGAAAAATGTTTTGAGCAATTGTATCTGTCCATAATGTATTAGCACCGCCCTCATTTGCAGCGTTGAAATGATGTGAACGAATAATATGCAGATCCACAATTGCCCTTAAATCATATTTTGCACACCAATCCAGACATTGTGTGAGATAGTTGAACGATTCTTCTATGTGATATCCGTTATCATCCCACAGTTCCTGTTCATCAATTGGTAAGCGTACATGGTCATATCCGATACTATCGATAAATTTAATATCTTTTTCGGTTATGAATGTTGCTTTAGGCGACCATCCGAAGTTCTGGGATAACCAGTGGCTTAGGTTTACTCCTTTTTTTATTTTAAATCCGGATGGATTTTGAATATTGCTCTGACTTATTCCGAATGTCGTTATAATGAGTATTGTTAAAAATGATGATATTAGTCTTTTTACTAAATTAGCGGGTTTTTTCATGATTTATTCCTGTTTGTGGATTATTTGATTTTATTCTCCAGATACCTGCAAGGATGCTGGCAATCAGTGAGTGGAAGAGGCTTGAAATAGCAGAAGGTATGGCAACCAGCGGACTGCTGAAATTCTGCCGTGCAAGCACCACGCCAAGTCCGGAATTCTGCATTCCTACCTCAACGGATATTGTTTTGGCAGTTATGTCATTGCTTCTAAGCAAACGCGATAAGAAATATCCGAAAAGGAATCCACAGGCGTGAAGTGAAAAAACAGCTGCAAATAATGCAAGTCCGCTTGTCGTTATCGGTTCTTTCCCTGCTCCAATAATTGATGCCACAATAAGCGTGATCATCAGAACTGCGATTACGGGCATAACAGGCATTATCTTTTTGGTCAATCCGGGAATCCACCGGCGCAGCATTAATCCAAGTGTAATCGGAATAATGATCACCTGTACAGTACTCCAGAGAAGGCCGAGGCTGTCTACATATAACCTGTTGCCTACAAGAAAAGATGTCAGGCATGGGGTCATAATAACTGCAAGCATTGTTGAGACTGTTGTCATTGAAACGGATAATGCCACGTCAAGATCGGCTATATAGGATATTACATTTGATGCTGTTCCGCCGGGACAGCAGGCGACAAGACATAACCCGACTGCATATTCTTTCGGTAATTGAAAAATATAACCAAGTGCATATCCAAGAGATGGCATAACTGTATACTGCAGTACGATGCCTATAAGCACTTTTCCTGGAATTTTGCCAATGCGTTTAAAATCAGCCCATTCCAATGTTATTCCCATTCCGAGCATGATAATGCCCAATCCGATTGTTATAAGCGGTCCGGAAAACCATGTAAATGAAGGCGGATAATATAATGAAATCAAACTTGCTGCGAGAACCCAGATAGGAAAGAGCGCTACAATTTTCTGCATTTATAAGTATTCCTACAATATTATTACGGATTAATGCGAATGTTAAAGTATAAAAAAAATATACCTAGTATGCTACACGTAACCCGGTCTCAATTTAATACAATCTTTTTGTCCTAATTTTTTTTATAAAGCACGATTTTTTTGACATTCCATAAAAATCAAGATAAATTACAGCTGAATGAAAAAAGTACTTTTTATTACATACTTTTGGCCGCCTTCGGGTAAGGCAACTTTACACTGGCCGTTGAAAATTATTCAACATTTACCCGGATACGGATGGCAGCCTGTTGTTTTAGCGGCAAGCGAGGATACATTTTCTGAGCGCGATGAATCGCTTCTTAATAAAGTGGATCCTAACCTTAAGGTTTTTAAGGCGCGGACATTGGAGCCGTTTAATCTTTACCGTCGATTTTTGGGTAAGAAGAGAGATGTACCGCTTGTAGCATCTGAAGCGATTTCATTAACCAATCGCGGATTCAAGCACCGGTTTGCTATATGGACAAGAATGAATTTATTTATTCCGGATGCCCGCATTGGATGGTACTGGAATGCTGTACGCAAAGGGAAGAAAATACTTCAATCGGAAAAAATTGAAGCCATAATCTCAATCGGACCGCCGCATTCTACATTGCTGGTGGGAAAAAAGTTGAGCGATAAGTACAATATCCCGCACATCCCTGTTTTTATCGATCCCTGGGTTGATATAACATATTACCGAGATTTTAAAAGAAGCAAACCGACAGTTATGATTGACCGCCGTTTGGAACGGTCAGTCCTGACACAATCTAACAATGTGGTTTTTGTTACAGAAAGCATGAAAGAAGATTATGTTCAGCGTTATCCATTTCTTAAAGATAAATCGCATGTACTGTATTGGGGATATAACGAAGATGCATTTCGCGAAGATGCAATAGATCATGAATCATCCGAAGAAATTCTTCTGCATGCAGGCAACATTTACGATTATCAGAATCCGAGGGCACTCTGGCCGACTCTTCGAAAAGAAATTGAAAACGGCAGAAATCTTAAGATTGTTTTTCTGGGGACTGTTAGTCCGGGAATCAAGCAGTCGATAATCGATGTCGGATTATCTGATCGGACCGTATTTAAGGGATTTGTGCCGTATCATAAAATGATTGAAGAATTAAACACAGCATCATATGTAATGGTGTGTGCTACAGAGAAACGCCACGTTCCGGGAAAAATTTTTGAATATCTTCGATCTGGCAAACCGGTACTCGCTTTTGGCAGCGATAACGAAGAAGTAAGACGAATCCTTGATGAAACAAAGGCAGGGATGATATTTCCATATGATTCGAATGCAAGGGAATTCTTTAACAGTCTGGAAAAATTTCAAACAGACCAGGATGTCGTAAGCCGGTACGACAGGAAGATAATTGCCAGAAAACTCGCTTTAATCCTCAATAATACACTTTCGAAATAACATTCTGAACCTTTGCTGCCGATTTACTTATTCAGGAATGAATCGAGTGGATAGATGTGATAGCCGTTTGTAAGTTTGCGGTGCAGGAATAATAGCGGTGTCTTCCAGGTTATCTTGTAATCGGACATCCCATGCGGATCGAAATCAGGGAAATGTTCATTTAACCGGATGCCAAGTTCTTTTAATTTATGTATATACGGTTTGTAAAGCAGGTCAATTACAGCCTGAGAAAGTTCGCGCCTGCCCAGCTCAATAAAACCGTTGCGATAAAATTTTACGTAATGAAAATGATAAAAAACGGCAGGATACTCTTTTCCTGTTTTTATTTCTCTTATGTATATTTTATTATCGCTTGAAAATACATCGTATTGCTGGATATTCCATGACGCAAGTCCACCTCCGGGATGCTGGAGTACATGCACTCCTTCAAATCTTGTTGTCCAATCTTCCAGATAAAGCTGATCGCCGAATTTTCCATCTTCCAGCCGGGCATAGCACCATTCAAGGCATCTATCGCGCCACCAGCGAAGCGCCTTCATTCCGCGTGCGTCGTTTTTAAACGAAACAAACTGGACGCAGTAGGTTCCGCTTTTTTTTGCTTTGTCGTATTTGGGCGTATATCTGTGTTCTGTAATTAAAATAGAGGCATCGCCCATTTCTTCAAAAATGACGGACGGAGAACTGAAAAATAACAGATCTGCATCAAGGTAAGTGCATTGATTAACATTATATTTCTCAAGCACATAAAGGATTGTCGAGGATGTGCAAGTCCAACAATACTCGGCGATGGAACGTTTAGGTTTAACCTGCAATAATCTATCATCTTCAAAATCCGCGAGCGGGATTACGGTCATATGCGGATTTTTCAATGAATGTAAAGCTTTGAGGCATAAATCATCGAATGCGAATACATACAGGTGAAAATCATTGCAGACTCGGGCAAGCGATTCGTACATAGCGATGCCGCGGGAGAAGTAATGCGAATCGAATAATGTGCAGAAGTTATGCATTCTTCGGTTTTTCGGCTAAAATAATGTTATCAAGATACAAATCTTCACTTTTTGGCGTAATCAAAGAAATAAAAACTCCGATTATATTAAACGGTGCTGTCAAAAAAAGATAAAAGATGTGGTTGAGAAGGATACTACGGGTGTTAATTTTTTTGTAGATAAATCCGTTTATCAGCTGAAAGAAAATTCCGATATCGTTGCCGGATTTTTTCTGTCCAATAATTTTAAAACCGTTGCTTCCAAGTATCCATGCAAGTCCGAAAGATGAATACCTCGCATAATCGTTCGGCTGTTCGTGCTCATCCCAGACAAATGGGACCGTCATAAGCAGCCGGCCGCCCGGCTTGAGAACGCGGCTGACTTCCTGGAGGAATTCGTCCGGATTGAAAACATGTTCAAATACCTGATTGATAATAACCGAATCAAAAGTATTTTTCTCAAAAGGGAATTGTTTCCCGTCGTAATATATATCCGCTTTATTGATTTTATGTGCGGCAGGTGTATCGATTTCAAGTCCTGTATATTTTGAAGTCGCAATAAGATTCTCATACGGCCGCTGTCCGCAACCAACGTCTAGTGTATTTCCCGTGATATATTGTCCGTATTCCATGATGCCGCGATATAATCCGCGTCTTGAGAAGTAGAATGGATTTGTAAAAAGCGCTATAAATCCCGGCTGGAATTGCTCTTTTTTGACAAGTTTGATCATTCTTTTGAACATAAAATCTTATGACAACGCATGCCTGGATTTAAGCGCACGTTCATCTATTTCTTCTTTTCAAGGATAACAATAGGTATATGCATAAACAGGTTAGGGAATTTATGCATAAGAATTTTTTTTAAACCGTTATCAGGATCAACACTCAGTATTTGTTTTATGGTCAATCCGTCGATATCGGATATGAGGTTTTTAAGATCTTTCAACGATAATTGATGAATATGGCCGGTATTATACCATTTATAATTAAAAAGCATATGCGGAGGCATTTTGCCTTTCAGCAGCAACTGAATTCGATTGCGGTAAAATGCAAAATTTGGGAAGGATAAAATTTGATACCGGGCAATGCGTTTCATTTCACTCAATAATACTTCAGGATACATTACCATTTGAATCGTGACGTTGCATATTGCATAATCAAAACTGTTGTCTTTAAAAGGAAGATGTTCATCAATGCGGCCCTGGATAACATCAAGTTTCTTTTTCCGGCATATTTTTACCCCGCTCGCAGAAAGCTCGACCCCTTTAACCGAGGCATGCTTTTCTTTTTTCAGGCAGGAAAGCAAAGTTCCGTTTCCGCATCCAAGATCGATAACTTTCGAATCGGAAGAAATAAGTCCGAGTATTACAGGAAATTCCTGCCTGTAATCATCGGGATAATCTAAAAAATTGTAATTTCGGTTATCGTTCTTGAATGGATCGTCGATGCTCATATCTCTGAGTTGAATTAGAATTTGTTTGCGGCTTCTATTACCTTTTCAATGTCCTGCTTTGTATGAAAAAAGGAAATGGGCAGGCTTAAGGTTGTTTTATGAATCTCCTCTGAGACAGGAAAAGGGCTGCCTTTGATTATGCCTTCCATTGCCTTTTGTTTGTGCGGAGCGACAGGATAATGAATATCGGTTTTAATTCCCTTACTGAACAAGTGATCCTTCAGTTTATCGCGTTTTTCGTGCCGGATATTGTATATGTGGTATACATCGTATAAACCGGGTTGAACCGAAGGTTTGACAAAATCCTCTTTTAATCCGTCATGGTATAATTGCGCAAGCTGCCGTTTATGTTCATTTATTTCGTCAAGATACTTCAGTTTTATGGAAAGAAAACCTGCCTGTACTTCATCGAGCCGGGAATTAAATCCGACTAAATCATTATAATATTTTTTTTCAGAGCCGTAATTGCGGAGTTTTCGAAGAACACTGTTTCTTTCCTGTGTCTGCACAAGAACGGCACCGCCGTCGCCGAGACAGCCCAGATTTTTAGTAGGATAAAAACTGAATGCGCCGTACTCACCGAAAGTCCCGACTTTCTTTCCTCTATACTTAGCGCCATGTGCCTGCGCACAGTCTTCAATAATTATCAGGTTGTGTTTTTTTGCCGAAGAAAGAATCGGATCCATATCGCAGGATTTTCCGTACAGATGGACCGGCACAATAGCACGTGTATGGGGAGAGATATGATCTTCCAGTTTCGATGGATCGATATTATACGTCCTGATATCCGGTTCAACAAGGACAGGTGTCAGTTTACACTGAAGTATAGAAAGGATTGTTGCGATATATGTATTTGAAGGGACAAGGATTTCATCGCCCGGCTGAAACTGACAGGCAGTAAGAGAAAGAGTAAGAGCATCCAGACCGGACGCCATTCCTATGCAGAAATTAGAATTGTTATAATCAGCAAATGAATTTTCAAACTTTTGAACCTTTGATCCTAATATAAACCATCCGCCCTGCAGAGTGTCCTTGAAGTCCTTTTCATACTCGGCGAAGAATTTTTGGTTTGCTTTTGCCAGATTTTCATACTCGATCATTCAGGATACTCCTCGAATATGTAATCATTATAATCGAAGTATTCAGATGCGAGAACCATCAGAATGGCATCGGGAGAGAAATTATACATCTTATGCCAGTCGTTCGGTTCTAAAATCAGGCATTTGTCCGCAGTATCCAGGATAAATTCTTCCTTTTTCCTGCCGTCATTGTTCCAGATTGTGCATTTACCTTTGATGCATATTGCGGCCTGAATTGTTTTTTTATGCCTGTGTTTTCCGCGCACGGAGCTGTCGACACCGTAAATATAGAATATCCTTTTTATTTCAAAAGGAATGATTTTTTCAATGACGGTCAGGTTCCCGCGCTGGTCGCAAAAGGTTTTTAGATTTATCAGTTTTGCCATATATTCCTGCCTAAGGTAACATATCAATATCTTATTTAAAATGTTTGAGTATTATTTCATGCAGTTGTTCGGCGCGTTTCTTATAACTGTGATCGCGAAAAGTGCGTTTTTGTCCTTTTTTTGCTATTGAAGAACATTCTTCTTTATGATCCAACAGCCATCGTACTTTTTCTATACATTCATCCGGGGATTTGTAAGTCATTATTTCGCTGTCCGGTTCAAACAGCTCATGAATATTTTTCTTCCAGTCCGTAAGAAGACATGAACCTGCGCCGGTTACCTCGAATAAACGGACATTTGCTGCATAATCGCCTGCAACATCTCCATGTATATTAAAAGTGATTTTTGCATGTGCCAGTGCCTTGAACATCTCGAGTCCGAATAACGGAGGTTTGGCCATTCTTTTAATAGCTGCTAAGTTTTTCAGGTTTCTCGGCATTTCTTTTAAGGCATATGCTTTTTGAATAAGGGGAAGTAACTGCGCAAGTTTTCCAAGTCCGATTTTCTTCATTACAGATGTCGTGCTGTAAGCGGCCTGTCGGAAGAGAAGATCCATTTTACCGATTTCGACTATATTGGCATATATATCAACGGAAATTTTTGCATCAATCAAATGCTGGATTACTTTCTGCCGTGTATCATGGAATTCGGATCCGGGTACAAGGGAACCTGAAAAAAGAAAATCCGCCTCAGGATAATTGTTATTCGTTTCAATAAGGGGAGTAAGAGACGGTTCGAATGCATGATACATGTGATGAACGTTAAATCCCTGTTTTTGGAACTCCTGATAAAACAGCGGAGAGCAGACAATCATATAATCAAAAACTCTAAACTGCTCTATATTTTCTCTGCTGTGTGGTGCACAGCAGTATCCGATTACCTGTTTGATTGAAGGCAAGCTCTTTCGGAGTTGAGTTATCCATTCTCCGTTAAGCTTAAAGCTTTCCTGAAAATATACAACATCGGGTTTTAAAGATTTCAACTGTTCGTACAATATTTCTTTTAACTGTCCTGAAACGCCATGCTCACGAGCCCAGGCATGTTGAAGATGCTCTGCGTTAAAAACAATTTCGTGGCTGTCCACGCCGAGCGTTTTTAAATGCCGCGAATAGAAATCCGACCATCCGTATGCCTGATCCATCAAATGGCGATACTGATCATCGTAACTTTGACCAGAAATACCAGGATTTGCAGTATAATACTGCTGCAGGAAATCTCTATAGAATGACGTTATTTTTACAAAGCGGTAACTCATTGTTTCTGGTTATTTCTTTAGTCGTTCCTCGGGTATAATAAATATTAAGCTTACTTATCGATGCAGATTTAATCGTGTTAAGATTTTTCCAAACGTCAGCGAAATATCTTCTGAAATTTTCAGACTTAAGATCAGTCCCCAGAAAACTAATGTAATAGTTACCGTTCGCATGACGATATCTATAAATATATTATGAAAATGCGGAATGAATAACAAAATTATGTACGTTATAATTGCACAAAGTATTGCAGCCAATGTTTTGTAGGTAAACGGTTGAATATTCATTTTCACTTTAATAAAAATGAACCTTGTAATATTCAATAAAACAGCCGACAACAATAATGCGAGAGCAGCGCCGAAAATTCCGTAAACCGGAATGAGGAAAAAATTCAGGCTTATTCCAACTGCGCTGACGATAGAATAAAACAAAAGGTCGATTTTATAGTATTTGGATGTGCCGACTATTTCTGCGTTAATACCGGAAAGCATGTCAAACAGTTTTGCCAGGCCGATCAGGAAAACGACCCAAATACCTTCGCGATATATATCTCCGTTTGGAATCAATGAAAATATATTGTCTATGTTCAGCCAGATGACAAGGAAAATAAATGAACCGATAACGAATTGATTTATAGATGATTTCTTATGAAGCGTATTAAGTGTGTTAATATCATAATCTTTATTCGCCTGCACAACCATCGGTATCAGTACTTGTGACAATGAACGTTTTGGAATTTCAATAATTACCGCGATATAAAGCGCAATTCCGTAAATGCCTGTGCTTACTAAACCGGAATATGCACTTATGACTATACTATCGATGTTTGCCAGAAGAGAAGCTCCTGCATTCCCTAAAAAAATAAATGTCCCGAATTCTGCAATTTCTTTAAATTCCTTTTTATGTATGTTTTTTATTGTTCCTGACCATGGGACAAGTCTTTTGGTGTTTGCATAGAGAATAATTATTACCGGTGTAATGCAGTAAAGAATGCAAATCAGTTTGATAAATCCTGAAAATGAGATCAGTGAAACAAGAAATGCAAGCGATGCAACTGTAAGCAGAGCCCGAATGTAAATTTCTTTCAGTAAGGTCGGCACAATCGGATACTTTTGAACAATTACAAATGCTTCTAAAATACCGTATAGTATCAAACTCACAGTAATTGGAATAAGGTACCATAGGTAGTTGACAAACAGAGGGGACTTCTTTGAATAAATATCAATGATATTGGAATGGAATAAGATGAAAATTAGAAGAAAAAGAACCGATCCTGCGACAGCAATTCCGCAAATAAATTTGAAGAAAGCAGAACGGCGTTGAATTGTATCGGCAAAATACGGAAAATATCTGGTTGCTACTTGTGAACCGCCAAATGTAAACAGTGTGGCGAATAAAGTTGAAACAGCCAATATCAATCTTAATAATCCGATTTCTTCCGGTGAAAAAGCGTAGGGAAACAGCCAAAGCATATTTACATATCCGATAAAAAATCCGAGATATGACAATATTGCCGAATAACCGGAACGACGAATTACATTTCCCATAATAAACGATTTACTGCTTGTCAAAAAGCGGAAATATTACTTTCCTGCACCTTTATTCTTATATTAAGATATTCGATTAACTAATTGTCAAAGTTACAAAAGTTTTATGAACAAAGTTCGGTTAAAAATTCTCTTTTTTGCCAGCTGGTATCCGAATAAGTATGATAATGTTCTCGGTGTCTTTATCAGGAATAAACTGCAGGCTGTCTCATCGCTGTGTGACACGGCGGTTATTTATGCTGCCAAAGATCCAAATGCTAAAAGAGTTTATAATATAGACTCTTCATACGAAGAAAATGTTCTAACTGTTCGTATCTATTTTAAACTGCCGCGTAATCCGATTTATCAAGCCATTTTTTATAATATCCGGTTCCTGCACGCATACTATTTGGCCTGGAAATACGTTAAAAACCACTGGGGTGTACCGGATCTTATTCATGTTAATGTTGCCAACCGGGCCGGCCTTCCTGCACTTTTTCTAAAATGGGTGAAACAGATACCTTATATCATTACGGAGCATTCAACTCCGGATGTAGGTTTCACCAAGGGAGAACATCGAAAGCCGATTTTTACAAATAAATTGCTAAAGAAGATTATATGGAAATATTGTTCTATAGGTTCGGTCGATTCGAATATCTCAAAATTATTTTTAGAGAAAATCGGTATTAAAACAAAAATTGAAGTAATTCCTAACGTCGTTAAAATAGATAAAGACCTTCTGCAGAAATCCATAAATCATCCTGCTAACAGCAAAATAATCGGTCTGCATATTTCCAATCTGATAGAACGTAAAAATGTACTTGGCATTATTCAGGCTGTGGCTAAATTATCCGCTAAAAGAAATGATTTTGAAGTTCATATCGTTGGAACAGGGGAGCAGGAGAGACAATTAAAAGATACGGCTCGCGATTATGGTATACTTGATAAGTTTATTTTTTTCCACGGTTATGTGACGGAAGAAAAGAAACAGGAATTTTTGGTACAATCCGATTTCCATATCCTCAACAGCGACGAAGAAGGATTTTCAGTGGTTGCAGCAGAGTCTTTATGTTACGGCATACCTGTCATTACAACTGACTGCGGCGGTCCTGAAGATTTTGTTAACAGCAATAATGGGATAATAATAAGACGCAGAAATCCTGATGAGCTTGCTGACGCAATTGAACGAATGATTAATACGGCTCATTCTTATGATCGCAGTCGAATCAGCAACGAAGCATATTCGCGTTTCGCACCTGATATTGTTGCAAGGCAAACCTTCAATATGTATTGGGAAGCGAAAGATAAATGGCAAGTCGGAAATACATCAAGATTAGTACTTATTCCTCCTGATGCTCGAGTGCTGGATGTGGGAAGCGGCCATCAGCCAAATCGCCGGGCGGATGTTCTTTTAGAAAAATATATTGAAAATACTATTCATCGAACTACACAGGAAATTGTCGTGCCGGAAGGGAAGGAATTAATTATCGGCGATGCACAGGCAATGCCTTTCGAAGATAAATCGTTTGATTTTATTATTGCATCTCATATCGCGGAACATGTCGATGATCCGGAAATATTTTGCCGGGAAATGAGTCGGGTCGGTAAAAGAGGATATATTGAAACACCCGGCCCTCTTACAGAATATCTTATGCCGACTAAATCTCACAAATGGATAGTAAAGAAAAGAGGTAACGAACTTCATTTCCGTAAAAGTGATATTGAGAAATCTTTATTACCGTTATTCTTCAAATTCTTTTATTTGAACAGAGACGGTTATATCGACAACACGTGGAAAACTTCAAATAAAATATTAATCATTATAAATTTATTTCTTGTGAAACTTTGGGCTCACATTCCGTATGCTTACACCTGTGTCGAATGGAATGGATCAATTGCGGGAAAAAAAATAGAAGAATAATAAAGTTGTAAAAGAACCTCCACTCTCAATCGATGCAGAGGTTCTTAATTGCTACAATTTAACGTGATATAAAAAGTTACTATTCAGGCTTCTGTTGTATCACCGCTTTTATTTTGTAATCTTGCCCGCTTCCTGTACCAGCCGATTCCTCCAGAAATTACAATTCCGGCCAAAACAATTATATTCGCTGCAAGACTTATCTTTCTGCCTGATGCAAAGCTTTCCGGTTCGAACTTCATTTCAACAGAATGCACGCCCTGTGGAACAATTACTCCGCGGAACATATAATTAAGCCGGAGGATTTCAGTCTCTTTACCATCTATAAAAGCTTTCCATCCTTTCGGATAAAAAGCTTCGCTAAGGAATAGAAGATTATTCCCGCTTGCATTGGCACGGATTTTAAGATCCTGGATTCCGTAATGCTCAATCTCTGCGGAAGCTCCCTGGAGTGGCGGATCGATTTTGGTTTTTATATCTTCCGATACGTAAGCAACATCAAGCGGATTGAATGCATGTTCTGCCATTTTTTTGAGCATTCCGAGATTGTCGCTCACTTCATACTTATTCACAAAGAAAACTCTCGGTAACGCAAAACGAAAACCGTAGATTTTGGTACTTGGACTATTATACATCTCAATTAATGCAGGACTTGCTTCGTTTCTATTGCTGATAAGATACTTTATATTCATAAGTTGCCATACAAGCGGATTGCCCATTCCCGCAACATCAACCATATCCTGAAAAATCCGCATCTTTGCCCCATGATAACCATAGGCGTTTGAAATACGCCAGTATGCAAACGTATTGTCATAGACAGGTTGGCCGTCTTGTACTTTCAATACGCGGTAGCTTGTTGTATCTTGCTCTAAAATCTTAATATACTCCGGTTTTGCCATCACTTTTATACTTTCCTGCTTAGGCCTTGGTTCTGATGGTTTTGATGCAACACGCCAAAGGTCAAAAAGGATAGCAATGATGAGAATACCATATAGGATTGTAGATTTCAGTTTTCCTTTTTGATAATAGTAGAATGCTCCGAATGTAACTATGAGGAGAACACAACCCACTAATATGTCTGTTACGACAGAAGAAAAGACAATATCATGCACGATTGCAAGCACTCCTCGATCCTGACCAAAGTACGGCGCCAGTACTTGTCCGACTTCTTGAATGGGAAAGAACGAAGAGTATATATCTTTCAGAACACCCTTTCCTATGAATGTCATAATAAAGCAGAGAGCAAGGAATCCAAGGGAATATTTCCATTGTCTTTCTTGAGGTTGACTCATTTTTTTTGATTCCGTAGCTAATGACAAAATTCCGTATCCGGCAAGAAAAGGTGTAAAGAACTGGACGAGCATAAGAATCATCAGTGGAATTCTGAATTTATTGAACATCGGTAGGTACCAATATAATAAATCGTATATGAGAGAAAATTCTTTTCCAAATGCGACGAGTAATGAAAATAGGATTGAGATTCCCATATATTGTACAAACGACTGTTTTCGATTTTTAACAAAACCGATTATTGCTAGCACTATGACGATAATACCCATATAATGAGGATTATCAACAGGTTGAGGCTGCGGACCCCAATATGTATTTAACCTTGCTTCCCGATTTTGTGTTAGAGGACCTTGGTAGGTATGCCACCCAAATCCATACCATGATGGAATCAAAAATGTCATCATCTCACCGGGGCTGAACGACCAATTCGTTGCGTAATCATAGTCGAGGCCACCTTCGACGGTTTTTGACTGTGATACCAGCGATGTGTTGGCAATTGCATTAGAACCGCGCATGGAATATGGATTGTATTCAAGTGTCGAGAAGTGTAGGTCAGCACCCATTAAAAAAGCGAAAGCTGTTGTAATAACCAACGTTGCTCCGCTAATGAAGATTCCTTTCCAGTTTTCTTTTTTTATTAAGGCACGGATAAAAAAGAAAAGTAAATAAAATCCTAAGGCAAGATAAATATAGTAGATAAATTGTACATGACCCGGTTCAATCATCAAGCGAACAACAACTGCAAGCAGGAATGCATAGATGAGATTGAATTTCTCTCTCAGTTTTTCCACTAGCAAAAATGCATAAGGAAACCATGCAAGGACAGCAATTTTTGTGCTGTGTCCTAACATAATATATTGGGTAACATCGGTAGTATATGTTGTCATCAATGCTACCAATAGTGCAACGGGTTTATTTTTGAATAGTCTATAAGCAATAAGGTAGACACCAATTCCAAATACTAGGTACAGAAATAGTGATGCGCCATCCTCCCTTTGAAAGAATAAAAATCCCGAAACGTATTTTACTACCCACCAGATACTTATTACAGCATCATTCCAATCTGGCAAGACAGCAAAAGTCATACTTGCATAGCCAGGCATCCCGCAAAAGATGTACGGATTCCATAACGGATAAATTCCATCCGCTTTAGCATCTTTTAATAATGTTTCCCAGCTATGTGCAGCAATAGTGTCGACTCCCTGATATGTTTTCCCGTCAAAAACTATAGAATGGAAAAATACAAGCAGGCAGATAAACAGGAATATTATTGCTGCGGGGTGCTGGAATTTTTGCGGAATAAATGGGCGGTCATCAGCAGCTGTTTTTACGCTGCGAACCTGTTCTTTTGGATTTTTTGCCATGCCTTTAACACTTTCTTAAAAAATTTTTCGAAAAATATATTAAGCAGAAAAGGATTCACATACAATAAATATGCGCAATCGTTTTGTTACAATTTTATTGCCAGAACATTCAGTCCTGTACCTGTTTTGTTAGTCTTTATAAAATCCAGCCACATCAAAGGTAAAATAACCGGCGCTAATATTAAATAATATAAGGGGATCACAATAAAAAACAATTTCGAAACATTTAACAACAGCAAAGGATATTTTATACCCAGGCGCCATGCCGCAGTTCCCCATATGCCGTATGTATAACGCACCTTTTCGACTTTGAATCCGGCCGATTCCAGTTTGCTGCGTATTTCTTCTGCGCCGTATCCGTTTCGGGCATGTTCCTCAACAAAGCTGTGATCGTTATCTGAATGGACATCGGAACCGCCGAGATTGGAAGGAGTATTGATAAAAATCCGGCCGTTCTTTTTGAGAGCACGAAAGAAATTGTGAAAAACCTTAACATCATCCGGTATATGTTCCATCACATCGACCGAAAGGATGGCATCGAATTTATCCGTATGTTCAATTTTTGTCAGATCTTCAACTGCAAATGAACACCGGTTTAGTCCGGCTCTGGTGAAAAATTCGTTGCAGTCTTTTACCTGTTCTTCCTTTAATTCTATACCGTATACTGTTGCAAGCGGGAATTTCTTTGCGATGTAGTACGAGTACTGTCCGAAGCCGCTGCCGGCGTCGTACACCATAAACGGTTTATCGTATTTACCCAGCTCCTTACGCAGTTCACTTTTGACATACCATTCGCGAAGAAACGCAATGCCTAGCAATTTATAGAATAAAATTCTCAAAAGTGGATTATTGCGGACTATATTGCCGAAAGTTTTTTTTATGGGATCGTACTGCATATCATATATTCTGCTTGATTAATTTTTCGAGCTGTTCAATAAATGTATCCCAGCTGTACTTCTTTTTTTCTTCGCGAATATTTGTAATAAATTCACTTTCACGGTTATCTTGATAATACTTAATAACGGCTTCTGCTAACGCCTCGGGATTTTGCGGCGGAACGACAAATCCTGTGTGTTCGTCCTTGACCACTTCAGATAAGCCGCCGACATCTGTTACGATAGCCGGTTTATCGAAGTGGTAAGCAACCGGAACGATTGCGCTCTGTGTAGCGGTAACATAAGGCAGGACAACCACATCGGAAGCTGAAAAGTAAACGGGAATTTCTTCGTTTGGTATGTAATCGGAGAACAATCTTATATGTTTTTCCAATCCAAGCCTGTTGATTTTTTCTCTGTATTTTGGTTCATTCTCATAGAACTCGCCTGCAATTATGAGAATCGCAGAAATTTTTTTCAAGATCAGAGGCATTGCATCAAGAAGAATATCCAGCCCTTTGTAGGTTCGGATATGTCCGAAAAACAGCATAACGTGATCTGCTGAAATTCCGAGCTTCATTTTTGATTCTTTTTTTGGCTGGAGGTCCCCGAAAATATCAAATAAAGGCAGGGGTGATAAAACATATCTCGCCTTTGGTATAAATCGGAGAAGATCTTCTTCAACAGTTTTAGAATGAACTACAAATGAGTCGGCTGAACGCAAGGCATACTTAGTCAGGCTGACGTCACCCGGACGCTTTTCATGAGGAATAATATTATCGCATATAAAAATTATCTGTGTTTTTATTTTGCGTTTTATAAGCCGTGCGATAGAGCCAAAACATGGAGCAAAAAAAGGCATCCAATAACGGAATATTACCACGTCAGGTTTCTGTTCTGCAATATATCTGGCGGCACGAAACCAGGAGACCGGATTAATAGTGTCGATCAAAGGAACAGTCGGGACATCGAACAAAGGTTTGCCTGGATCTATCTGAGTCTTGCCCGGAAAGAGCAAAGAAGGATACTGCCTTGTCAATGATACTATCTGAACGTTGTGGCTTTTCAGCAAATACCATCCAAGAATGATATTTAACTGCGCCATTGCTCCTCTGAGAGGATAAGCGGGGCCTGCTATAACAACGTTCATAATTTTTCAGTGATTGTATTCTGTATCAGTGAAACTTGAGTTTTTGAAGAGCGAATAAACACATCTTAAAGAGAAGCATCCCGTGCCGGAAACGCGAAATATTGGTTTCCCCGTAAACGCGGTCACGGTACCGGATTGGAATTTCTATAGTTTTCAAATTAAGCTTGGCTGCGCCGAAAATCAGGTCATAATCTCCGAACGGATCAAATTCTCCGAAATAGTGGCGGTTCCTGACGATTCTTTCGTAATCCGATTTGAAAAGCACTTTTGTTCCGCACAGAGTATCTTTAAATCTTTGTTCAAGTATATAAGTGAACATAAGACTGAAGAACTTATTTCCGATTATATTCAGGAAGCGCATCGCCTGTTTTTCCATCGGATATACAAGCCTGCTGCCGTTTATAAATTCGCCGCGATTTGTGGCGATTGCTTCGTAAAATTTTGGAAGTTCTTCAGGCGCGACCGTCAGGTCGCCGTCCAGTATCATCAGTATATCCCCGTCAGCCATTCTAAATCCTTCCCTGACGGCATCCGCTTTTCCTTTTCCCTTCTGAACGGCAAATCTCAACTGCCATTTTTTTCCGTAAGCCTTAACAACCCTTTTAATTTCATCGAGTGTTTTGTCCGTCGAATGGCCTTCGACAAAAATCAGTTCCGTACTTTTTCCCATTTTTGGTACGCGCAGTACGGCTTGTTCTATGTTACCCTGCTCGTTGCGGGCAGGTATAATTACCGAAACCGAATATTGTTTTGCTTTTTTATCGATCAATCTCGGACGGGCAACAAAAAACCTCACAACGCACAATTTTTTTATAAACGGAAGCTGTGCCAGATATTTATTTACAAGCCATGAGATTACAGGTATATTTTTCGGTATAAGCAGGCGCTGGCCGGAGCGGATTATTTCATAATCTGATAATTCAAGAAGATTATGCAGGTCATGCGTGTTGATCCAGTTTTGCCTGGGCTGAGGCGTTTTCAGTCCTAATTTTTCAGATAGTATGACGATCGGTTCCCATAAAAAATTGTAATAAGTAATTATCAGCCGTGATCTGGCATGCATTATGTTGAGTATGTCCACAAGGCATTTTTGGATATCGCCGAGATGTCCGATAAGATCGGACATGATTACATAATCGAATTTTCTGCCGAGTGCAATTCGTTCGGCATCCATTTCAACGAATTTAAGTTTTGGATATTTTTTTGCGGCAATATCAACCATTTTTTTGCTGAAATCTATGCCGATGCCTGTCGAAGGGTCAACTGAATCTAAAAGATCGCCGGTGGCCGAACCCAGCTCCAGTACCGAAGAACGAGGTTCTATCAGAAACTGCATCAGTTTTTCAATGTTTTTATGATAGTAGGAATTACGCGATTTCCATTTGTCCCACCGGTCTGCAATAGATGAAAAATATTCGACTTTGGGATTTATTTTTGATGAATTATATTTCATTCAAACAATTCCAATAATAGTTTTTTTTATCAAGGATGAAATTCAAACAAGTAAGCAGGCTCAGTTTCGCCGATCTGATGAACGAGTTTCAATTTTTCAGGGTATTTTTGAATGACCGGAATAATTGTTCGCCTTACAGTCGAAATAATAATTCCGTCGGCAACCTGTGGATTTGATCTGAGACTTGCGTCTATTACATGTGTCACTCCTGCAGTCTTCCATCGGTTGATTATTGTATCCGGATCCGTTGAAGGCACGCTGTAAATGCCATGAAAGGATTTTCCTTTTCCATAGATAAACGACATAGGTGCTTTGCGGCAGGCAATTAAAGCCGAATCGGGGAGATGAATCCCTGCCCACTCGCTCATTTTCAGATAATTGACCCAGTCATTCGTATACCCGTAGTAAATATCTCCTTTTATATTTTTGCTGAGGACATCTATATTGCTGTTTGCCTTCGGAATTGTTTTCGATAATCCTGTTATTACAAGAATGATTACAATTATGAAATAAACCGGTTGCAATGCTGTTCTAGACATCAGCCATTGGTAAATTGTATAAAATATTACTATCAAAAGAAACGGGACTACTATGAGTATCATTCGTGATTGTCCCCAGAAGGTTTGCAGTACTATGAATGTGAGCCCTTCCAGCGAGAGCGTGAAAATTACGGTGAATAACAGTACCTGATGTTTTTTCTTAAAAGCATAATATATTCCAAAGATAAAAAGCGCCAGAATAAATACAGCCAGCAGCGGTTGGAGATCCGCATTCTCTCCTCTTAATCCGAGGATCTGAAATATTATGCGCGAGAGGTAATTATTGGTATTGTCTATCAGTCTCCCGATAAATCCGGCCAGACTCTCCTGTCCCTGCGAAGCATCGTAGGGATGTTTTTGAAGCAGTATGGACGTTTGTGTTGCGTATTGGTCCGTCGATCCCCAGATCAGGTGTTTAATAATCTCGTATATACCGCGAACAACGACGAATGAGCCTAAAGTAAATCCGGCCGATTTGAAGTCTTTATAAATTATGAAGAAAACCATTATTGCAGGAACGGCAGCAACAGCGACATTCTTTGTCAGAGACAGCAGAGTTAAAATCAGACCCAGAAGCAGCCATGACAGCCATGTTTTTTTAAAAGACTTTTTTTCTTCGCCTTCATTTTCCATAAACTTGAAGAATAAGAAAAACAGAGACATTTGAAGCATCAAATAAAACGCTTCGGTATAGGTCATGCTTGAAAAGAACATCAGGCTCGAATTAACTGCGAGTATAATTAATACTGAAAAAAGAATAAGATGGGGTATCCTTTTTAAATAAGATTTATAGAATAAAGTGAACGCAGTGAGCATAAATAATAATGAAAATATTTTCAGAATTATGAGATGATATCCGAAAATCAGTATCAGTACCGCTAGCACCATTGTATAGAGCGGGGCATTAGCATTATAGAAATATTCGGATCCAAGAGCTGCATATTGATATCCCGCTTCCACATACAGCGCATCGTCGTTATCGGTGCTTATTTTCACATCGAATGTCGCAAGTGCGAATATTGTGAAGAGAGTAAACAGGATTAAGAATATTTTCAGGTGATTATTGTTTAAAAAGGTTTCAGCTTTACCGAAAAGTGTATTGCGTGATTGTTTATGGGAATTATCGGTCTTTACTGCAGGTTCGTTTTTTTTATTTTTCTTGGACATAACTATCTACTGAACCAGGATAATTGTTCTATCTTATTATCACGGGATAATAAAACATTAATGTAACCGAAGTCGCCTTTTCGTTCAAGTTCCGGTATTATTTCTTTGTGAAAATCCGAAATTGCACCATTATTTAATTGATAAATTAAATAGCCGTACGATTGAACCAGAGAAAGGAAGTCGTTGGCGGAATCGCCTGCCTGTTTCAGACCTGACGGCCAGAATTCCGTCAATATGACCGGTTTACAGTCATCAAGTGTTTTTTTCATACCGCGCAATGACTTAACTTCATTGCCTTGAATATCCATCTTGATGAAGTCGATTTTAAATGATCCTGCAACATAGTCGTCTATTGATACAGCTTCTATATCGTAAGATGACTCATACTGTTCTATTGGATAAGTCCTGTGGTCGACATTAAGCAGTTTGGATGTATAGATTTTCAGGGTCTCCGTCTTTTCGGAAACTGCTTTTTGACGAAGGAAAACATTATTCTTTCCATCGAATGTTCTTGATAAATGTGAATAATTGATTACATCAGGTTCGAATGCATGTACTTTGCCGCCGGGTCCGACTATATCTGAAAAAATTCCTGTATAAAAACCGATATTAGCTCCGATATCAAGTACAGTCTGGCCTTTTGCTAAAAGCGAATTTATGACCTGAATTTCAAACGTATCTTCCCGCCTTTTATACGCAAAATACAGCGGGCGGAAAAGAGGGAAGCAGTGTTTATACAGGATATTTCCGAATTTTACGCTTAAGTTGTTAGGCATTTCTTTTGAGTAATATAAAATCGATGTTTGCTGTACTGAATATCGTCAAAGGTTGGTAAAATTCCAAGAATAACGCAAGACAACTTCAATTTTGTCTATCCTATTCAGGTTTGCGTGCAGAGATTATTATAGAGCCGGCAATTTCGCGTATCAGCGGTACGGATTCCAAAAATTTTCCTGCTTTTTTTGCTGCCGGAATAATTTTCTGCGGTATAGAAGGGTGTAAAAAATCATACGGCTCGACAACTACATCAAGATAACCTAACCGCTTTAACAGCTGTGCCATAGGCCAGCGGAAAAAAGCAGTTTCGTCCGGCGAATCGCCCATTCTGCGCTTTATAAACGGAATATTTTTTTGGACAGCTATTTGCGGATTCATCATATTAGGTTCA
>JAFGLB010000123.1 GCA_016928255.1 Bacteroidota bacterium | reverse complement strand
TTGAATATCGTTTTAATCATCGTGAAGATAATCTCTTAAAACTCTTCACTAATATATATTTCGGTTACGTTTCTACCTAATTACCAATAGTTATTATAGACATTTCCAAGGAAGGCATTGATCTAAGCCGAGTGGATAATACAACCTATTGCTGAATATTGCGAATAAAAAAGCCGGCAATTTACTGATTGCCGGCATTCCTTATAGGAGAAATTTAACAAGTTTTATCTTTGAGTTAATCGCTTGGGCAGTGATTTGCACATTTCAGCCAGCTGAATAAATTCGCTTCTGTATCCTTCCTTATCTTCTCCTTTCGCCGCACGTGCCGATTCAATAACATTATCATAACTCGTATTGCCCAAATACTTGGATTCCCTGAGAATCATGCAGAATTGAACAACCGAAGCCGCAAACCTGAAGTCAATTGAAGCCCTATTCAGCGGACGAACTTGCAGCATTACCGGTTTTTCCATCAAGATACTGGCGGTATCAGCAGGCTGCTTATAACGTATCTTTATATTCAGCATTTCATCTGTCCTGCTGGATGATAAGTCGGCTGCAGTCTGACGATATTTCAAAGGATCGACTTTTGGCAGATCGATATCGACGCCGACCGGAACAATCTCGTAAAATGCGGTAACGGAATGGCCTGCACCCATATCGCCTGCATCCTTTTTATCGTTATTAAAATCCTCTTTATTCAACAGCCGGTTTTCGTACCCTATCAAACGGTAGGCCTTTACTTTTGCAGGATTGAATTCAATCTGCAATTTAACGTCCTTGGCGATAGTATATAATGTCCCTGCGAGCTGACCGACAAATACTTTTTTAGCTTCAAGGATATTGTCGATATATGCATAATTGCCGTTTCCCTTGTCGGCAAGCTTCTCCATTTTAGAATCCTTATAATTGCCCATTCCGAATCCGAGCACAGTCAGGTAAATGCCGTCTTTTCTTTTTTCTTCGATCAAGCGTTCCATCTCGGCATCGCTGGACGCGCCGACATTGAAGTCGCCGTCAGTAGCAAGAATAACACGGTTGTTCCCGTTTTTCAGGAAATTTTCTTTGGCAATTTTATACGCAAGCTTAATTCCCTGGCCGCCGGCAGTTGAGCCGCCGGCTTCAAGATTGTCTATGGCATTCAGTATTTTTGTTTTTTCATCCCCCGAAGTCGACGGAAGCACAAGTCCTGCACTGCCCGCATAGACAACGATTGCCACCCTGTCAATGCTTCTAAGCTGATTGACAAGAAGATGGAATGCGGATTTTACAAGAGGAAGTTTATTTGGATCTTCCATGGAACCGGATACATCAAGCAGGAAAACAAGATTTCCGGGAGGAAGGTTATCGGTTTTAATATGTTTTCCCTGCAATCCGATCATCATAAGATGATGCTTTGTATTCCAGGGAGCCGGCGTAGTTTCAGTTGTTACCGAGAACGGATGTTTATCCGATGGTTCCGGGTAGCCGTATGAAAAATAATTTACAAATTCCTCAGTGCGTACCGCATCTATCGGAGGAAGCGATCCGTTTCGAATAAATCTCCTCGTATTTCCGTACGAAGCCGCATCAACATCAATCGAGAATGTTGAAAGCGGATTCTGCAGAACATCCAGAAATTCGTTTTCATTGATCTTATCGTATGATTCGGTATTAAAATTCGAATTGAATCTGCATGCTGATGAAACTGCGGATTCACAGCATAGAAAATCTGCAACAACGGAGGGCGCTTTTATTTTGCCCAAAACCACCTCTTTATCGACCTTCATTTCGGATTTATGTATCTCTGCCGTTTGAGGGGCAAGCCGGATATCGATGCGGATGGTTGTATCGGGATTAACGGCAACATTTGTTTTGCATAGAGTTATATAACCGCCGCAGGCAAACTGTATCGTCGGATTAGAGGCAGGCACTGATTTCAATTTATAATTGCCCGTACCATCTGTTTTATCCGTGATCTTTGTATCGTAAATCGTAACAATTACGCCCGCAAGAGGTTTCCCCGAATTTGCATCTGTAACTTTGCCGATAATCGAACCCTTGTTTTGAGCGCACGACGGAACGGCCGTTAAAAGCATAAGACAGACCAAAATTAAATTTTTCATGATTTATCTCCTGAGTTTATTATGGTTATAAGCAGTTATCTATTTACAGATATATGCACTAAAACCAGGAAAGGTAAACGGTAAAAAAAGTCTCTATTGAAATCTTATGCCGTAAGAAAAAAAACGCCCATACGCCTATGTCAAATAAGCGTTAATGTCCGCTTTTTTGGGGGGGTATAATAAATGTAATGCTTACAGAATATTAGTTGAGAAGGTATCTCCCTGTCTCACATCTCCTGTTTCAAAACCCTTACGGAACCAGCGAACCCGTTGTTCGGAAGTGCCGTGTGTAAAAGAATCGGGAACGACATAGCCCTGGGTTTGTTTTTGAATACGGTCATCGCCGATTGAACTTGCTGCGTTCAATGCCTCTTCAAGATCGCCCGATTCCAGAATATCTCTTGATTTTTCAGCATGGTGCGCCCACACACCTGCATAAAAATCTGCCTGAAGCTCCAGTCTAACTGAGAGCTGGTTATATTCTTCTTCGCTTATGCGTCCTCGCATTTGCTGCACCTTATCCAGGGTGCCTTGCAGATTCTGAATATGATGGCCGATTTCATGTGCAATCACATATGCCTGCGCAAAGTCGCCGGATGCACCGAAACCCCTGCTTAGTTCATCAAAAAAACTCATGTCCAGATATACTTTTTCATCCGTCGGGCAATAAAACGGTCCCGTTGCAGATTGAGCATAGCCGCATGCAGACTGTGTTGCGCCCGAGAAGATAACAAGTTTCGGCTTTTGGTAAACAGAGCCGCTGCCTGCAAAAATTTCAGTCCAGACATCTTCAATATCACCCAATACAGCTGAGACAAAGTCGGCCATTTTATCATCTTCAGGTGTTTGCGCAGTCTGTTCGATCATAGTTTCGGGGCCGAAACCTGAACTGCCGGTGTTTATCAGTGCAAGAGGATCTCCTTGCAGCAGCCATCCGAGAAGAAGCAGAATAACAATACCGCCCAGGCCTAATCCTCCGATACCTTTACCCATACTGATCCCGCGCCGGTCTTCAACGTTCTCACTTCGCCTGCTCATTTGCCATCGCATAAAGAACCTCAAAAAAAAGAATAATTCTATTAATTAATCGGCTGTTTATATCTTATCCCGGATATGCAAGAAAACTAAAACATATTCCGCATTCCATAAAAAAATTTTAAAGAATGCGGAATAACGGTTCAGAACAGTTTTTTTTAATCAGATATTTTAATCAAGCTGTATCATTCTTGTTACTGATTTTTCCAGCTAAAAAAATTATCAATTCCTTCTCATAAAAATTGCGTAAAGGTCGCCGTACTTAATCGGTTTCGTATATTCATTAACTCTAAGTTTTTCAAGTT
>JAFGLB010000122.1 GCA_016928255.1 Bacteroidota bacterium | reverse complement strand
TTATTGGATTGGAAGCAAAGAAGCAGATGGAAAAAGCAGGTGCCTATCCGGATATAGTGATTGGTTGTGTCGGCGGCGGTTCGAATTTCGGCGGTATAGTTGTACCATTTATCAAAGATAAAATAGGCGGAAAGAAACTTCGGGCAATTGCGGTAGAACCGACAACATGTCCTTCGATTACAAAAGGTGATTACAAATATGATTTCGGCGACGTAGCCGGATTGACACCGCTGCTGATGATGTACACTCTCGGAAGCGGTTTTATGCCGCCTGCGATCCATGCTGGTGGATTGCGGTACCATGGTATGGCTCCCATTATAAGCAAATTATGTAAAGATAAATTTATCGAAGCTCAATCTTATCAACAGATGGAAGTATTTGATGCTGGTGTGTTGTTTGCACGAACAGAAGGAATTATTCCTGCACCGGAATCAGCACACGCTATCAAATCGGCAATTGAAGAAGCCAAAAAAGCGAAGGTTGAAGGAACAAAGAAGGTTATTCTCTTCAACCTGAGCGGCCATGGTCATTTTGATATGAGCGCATATGATGCATACTTTGCCGGTAAACTCGGTCAGGGAAACGGGAACGGAAAATAATACTGTATTATAATGATGCTTCTTTTGAGGGCGAATCAAACGATTCGCCCTTTTTTATTTATATTGGTAGCCGAACCGGTAACCGAAAGCTTTAGCTTTCGTGTCATGCCCACACAGTATCATGACAAAATATATCGGTAGCTGAATGCTTTAGCATTCGTGTCATGGTTCTCTCAACCACGCAATCTAACCCGCCTGCCGGACGGGCAGGAGTTTGCGGCTACCAATAGTCAAAACCTTGGAAGATCGTCTTTGTCTTCCTTTATAATTCTTTTCATGTTATCTTTCCTTTAATAATTGTATTATCTCTTTGAGAGGCATAATATGAAATCATTTTTCCTTCACAGGGCAGTGATTCTTCTCATTACTGCTTTTATTGTATTCTGCTCGCTTTCATCATGCTCGAATATTAAGACCATAACCATCCTGTATACCAATGATATACATGCAGATTTTCTTCCGCATGGAGCTCCATGGGTGAAAGAAAAATCTAAACCGCTGATCGGCGGATTTAACGAGTTTTATTTTGCTGTTGACAGTATTCGTAAAGTCAAACCGTCGATCTTAATGCTCGATGCAGGCGATGTCATGACGGGAAATCCGATAACGGAATATATTTACGCCGGTGCATATGGCGGCGCATTAATTGCCATGATGAATGGCATAGGATACGATGCATGGACTTTCGGCAACCATGAATTTGATATAACTCATGATAATTTAAGAAAACTGGCGGCTATCGCTGAATTTCCCGCTGTCTCTGCAAATATTCTGGATACACTCGAAAATTTTCCATTAAATAACAGGGAATATATAATTATCGAAAAAGAAGGAGTGAAAATCGGTATTATCGGTGCCATGTCCGGCGAATTTTACAAGCTTGTCAAAAAAAGCAGCAGCGAAGGTATAAATATTCTTCCGCCTGTTGAAACCATCAGAAGAATCGCAAGACAATTGTATCCGCAAACGGATTTATTAATTGCGCTTACACATCAGGGTATAGATGACGATTTGATACTTGCAGAGAATGTTCCGGAACTTGATGTCATTGTAGGCGGTCATTCGCATACTCAATTGACAAAACCCAGGTATGTAAACGGAGTCATAATCGTTCAGACCGGATCGCACTGTGAAAATCTCGGAGTTCTGGACATCGAGTTTGAAGACCACAATATCGTCAGTTTCAACGGTTCTTTACTGCCTTTATGGTATAATTCGGAAAGGAAACAGACGAAGCTTTCGGTTTTTATTGATTCTGTCAAAAACCAATTGGACAAGGATTATTCAGAAATCATCGGCGTGTTAAAAGAAGACTGGATCCGGCGCAATGATGAAAGCGGCATCGGTAATTTCATAACGGACGCGCAGCGAGAGGCAGCCGGCGCTGATATCGGATTTATGAATACTTATGGAATCAGGAAGGATTTAACTGCGGGGCCGATAACAAAACAGGATCTTTTTGAGATTATGCCTTTTCACAATACCCTTATGAAATTTGAATTAACAGGCAGCCAGGTGCGCTCAATAGTTGAGTTTTATATTAATAAACATGCGCGTATTCAGACTTCGGGAATAAATTGCGAGTGGCGAAGAAAACCTGACGGCAGCATAAAATTTACCAGTTTTATTATTAACGGAAAAGCATTGGATGAAAACAAGAAATATATCTGTGCTGCCAGCGATTATATGATAGGCACTGCAATGGATTATTTCGGTATTGAAATACCTGATGCAGTTCCGGTTGATTTGACGGTGTTTTCAGCCGTTGAAAACAAAATAAAAAATATGAAAGAAATTCGATCCCGCGTTGAGGGTCGAATTCGTAAGGCCAAGTAATATCCGATTGTAGCATCCCTGCCTGCGTGCCATAGGCACTACGGCAGGCGAGCGATCACCAGATCGGATTAGAGTTACGACATTGGATTGTAGCATCCGATCACCGGATCGGATTTATAAGCGCCAAATAACTTTTTTAAAAAATCATAAATAAAAACAAATCCGGTCGGTGACCGGATGCTACGAAAAACATGAAAGAATTTTCTAGAAAACCGCCACGATGGCAGCAAGACAACTCATTATACTTTCTTACATTGTGTACTTACAAACATAGAAAATATCTGCATAGAGATAAAGTTCCTGAGTTTATGATTGATGAATTATTGTATTATTCAAAGAAAATCAAGGAGCTAATATCTTATACAATAATGCCGGATCATATTCACATTTTGCTGGAAGCTGAAACAGTTAAATCGATGTCCGAATTTTTGCGGGATTTTAAGAAATATACAACCAAAGGGATAGAGATGTTGATTGAAATAAAAGACGAATTCATCTGGCAGAGAGGGACAATGGATCATTGCATCCGTCAATCGATGCAAAATCAAGATTTTGAGGATCATCTTCTTTATATCTATTATAATTCATGGAAACATCTAGGTATTAAACCAAAAGAATATCCTTATCATAATTTTAAGGAGATAGTTGAAAAGGGATGGATTGAAAATGATTTTCTAGATTTTGATGCCCCAAGAGAATTTGATATTTACGAGTAGCATCCGATTGTAGCATCCGATCACCAGATCGGATTTATAAGCGCCAAATAACTTTTTTAAAAAATCATAAATAAAAGCAAATCCGGTCGGTGACCGGATGCTACAGCTTGGCTGTATGATAAAATTATACGGCTATTTATCACGAAACCCTTTGGGCTTCGCTTTTTTCAGCCGTCGAATTTATTCGATGGCAAGAATTGGGGCTTTTTGAGCTTTATGTAAATGGTGGAAATGATGGCTAAGAAGACAATTCTCTTTCCCATTTGGTTAATCAAAAAACCAATTTATATATAACGCCGTAGGCGTTTCATATTTGTAAATACCTGCTCAAAAATTAACATACAACTCCATAGGAGTTGAACACCTACGGTGTTCTTCTCTTAATTGTTACTCATTTCTACAAATATTCAGCTCCTACGGAGCTGGATAAACCTTTTATAAAGGGGAGGATACAGGAGGGGTTAATATAATCGTGAACTCTGGATCATTGCATAATCCAATCAGTGACCGCCTGCCCCGTTGTTTTATAAACAGGGGGATTCTATATCTCAGAAGTTGAAATGATAATTTACTGCAAAGCGGATCAGAAAACCGGATAAATCAAGCGAGTAGTTTGGCCACGTCTGGTTATCAAGCGTAACATTTTTTATCTTTCCGAATAAATATCCAGTCCCGGCCGAGATCGACCAGTTTTCTATCAGATAATACTGTGCCCCGAATAATACCCGGTAAGCGGTTGTTTTACCCGTTCTGTCGAAACTCCCGCCTGAGTAGTAAAAGTTCTCTACTGCTTCTGTTGCTTTTAGCTGTCCGATATCCAGGCCGCCGAAAAGATAGAGATTGGGGACCGATACAAGCGGGATGCTTGCTTTTACCGTACCGTAAAAGAAATTACTGTTTACCTGATTGCCGCTGGCTTCTCTTGCAGTTATTTTTGTGGTAAAGAAAAATTCGTATCCTGTGCCGATTTGTATGAATTCGTTAATAATCCATCCGGCTTCAGCGCCGAATACAATGCAATTAGAAGAAGGGTGCGATCCGCCGGATAAGTGAAGCTGATTCTTCCAGTCGGATAATGAAGCAAAGAGTTCGCTTGTGTTGAATTGAAGATATAAGCCGCTCTGCGGACAGGCGGCAGAATCCGTAATTTCGTTTTCAGATTGCACAGAATAATTGGGTATCTTTGCAGGATTACAGTTATCAGCGACAGCGGTGATTGCAGGTAAAAGAAAAAGTACAATAGAGATATATATGTCAGTTATATTGGTCTTATTTAAGGCACGAACCGTCATATCTTTTTAGTCCCCCTTTTTACAAGGGGGACTAAAGGTATCAGTATAAATTTATAACAGCTCCTTTGCTTTTGATAATACATTATCTATCGTGAATCCGAAGTGCTTGAATATTACATCAACAGGAGCGGAAGTTCCGAATGAATTCATACCTATAACAATTCCACTGTCTCCAACGTATTTATCCCAGCCCATTGTAGAAAGAGCTTCAATCGCAATGCGCTTTTTGACATTTGGAGGAAGAACGAAGTTGCGGTATTCTTTTGACTGCTGTTCGAACAGTTCCCATGACGGCATGCTGACCACGCGTACTTTTTTGCCTTCCTGTATCAATTTGTCGTATGCGCCCAGTGCCAGTTGAACCTCTGAACCGGTACCTATAAGAATCAGATCGGGTGTTGACGAGTTTTCTATAAGTATGTATGCACCTTTTATGAGATTATCTGCCGAAGAATATTTCGTTCTGTCGAGAGTCGGAAGTTTTTGCCGTGTTAAAAGCAAAGCAACCGGTCCGTCTTTATATTCGATTGCAAATTTCCATGCAGAGACGGTCTCGTTAGCATCAGCCGGCCGGATGGATATCATGTTCGTCATGCAGCGGAGTGCAGCCAGCTGTTCAACCGGCTCGTGTGTCGGGCCGTCTTCTCCTACACCTATGCTGTCATGTGTAAAAACATAAATAGGACGAATTTTCATCAGGCATGCCAATCGTATCGCAGGGCGCAGGTAATCGGAAAACACAAAGAATGTTCCGCCGTATGGAATAATTCCGTTAGTCACTGCCATTCCGTTCATTATGGCGCCCATCGCATGTTCACGTACGCCGTAGCGCATGTAACGTCCGCCGTAATTGTTTGCCTGAAATTCACCCATGCTCTTCACATAAGTATTATTGGATGGTGCAAGATCGGCAGAACCGCCGATCATTGAAGGAAGATGCGGAGCGATGGCATTCAATACCTTGCCGGAAGCATCACGCGTAGCCATCGGATCGGTGAATTTCGGCAGAGCTTTTTTCCACTCATCTCCAAAATTGCCGTTTCGGATATTTTCCAATTCAGCAGCAAGTTCAGGATATTTCTTTTTATATTCTGCAAATTTAGCATTCCATTTCGTTTCTTTTTTCTTCCCGTCTGTTATTACTTTTCTGAATTGTTTCAATGCTTTCTCAGGAATATAAAACTGCTTCGCCGGATCCCATCCGTATGCTTCCTTTGTTAACTTTACTTCTTCTTCACCCAGTGGTGAACCATGCACTTCGGAGGTATCCTGTTTATTCGGACTGCCGTAACCGATATGAGTCCTTACCATTATAATGGAAGGTTTTTTGGTTTCTTTCTTTGCGCGTTTGATTGCAGAATCAATTGCCTTAATATCGTTCCCGTCTTTTACTTTAATTACCTGCCAGCCGTATGATTCGAATCTTTTTGCGCGGTTTTCAGTGAATGCCAGATCAGTCGGGCCGTCTATACTGATATGATTATCGTCGTATATATAAATAAGATTGCCCAGCTTCAGATGTCCTGCAAGCGATGCGGCTTCCGAAGAAATGCCTTCCATTAAATCGCCGTCGCCCAAAGTTGCGTAAATAGAATAATCTACAACCTTAAATCCGGGTTTGTTATAGCGTGCGGCAAGATACTTCTGTGCAATAGCCATTCCTATGCCGTTTGCAAATCCCTGGCCGAGCGGACCGGTAGTAACTTCGACTCCATCCGTGTGCCCGAATTCAGGATGTCCCGGCGTCTTGGAGCCGAGCTGTCTGAATTTCATCAGCTCCTCGAGAGGAAGATTGTACCCGGTAAGGTGAAGAAGGCTGTAAATAAGCATTGATCCATGCCCGCCCGAAAGCACAAACCTGTCGCGGTTCTGCCAATGCATATTTTCGGGATTGTGGTTCAGGTGCTTTGTCCATATTATATAAGCAGCCGGAGCAAGGCCCATCGGCATACCGGGGTGCCCCGATTTCGCTTTCTGGACTCCGTCGATTGCCAGTGTACGAATTGTATTAATACATAGTTGATCCAATGAAGATGCCATTTTTATACTCTCCGAAGATTTTCTTTTATGAAATGTAAATGAGATACTTATAAGATAAGGAAGCTTTGTAAAAATTCAAAACGTATAAATCCGGACAAGAGTTGCTCTATTGAGTCCTAAGCATTGTAATCTTTGCTAAAACGATGCGGAAAAACGGTTTTATGTACCGGATGCGTGATGGTAAGGACAGGGGCAATTGAGCGCCTGACCACTTCTTCTGTTGTATTGCCGATCTGTACGCGGCGCATGCCGCGGGCCCCATGAGTGCCCATAATTATTAAATCCGCCTGGTATTCCTCTGCAATGCGGACGATTGAATTTTCCGGTTCTATATCACGGCCTACAATCTTTTCAACCTGTATTTCGCCGGAATGCTCATGATATATACTTAAATCCGGAAAATTTTGTACCAGCAGTTCCGGGTGCTGTACTGTCAGGTCGACAATATGAAGGAAAATTATTTTTGCCTTGTGCCTGCGTGCGATGGAGACAGCATATGGGATGGCATAATTTGCATATTCGGAAAAATCCGTCGGACAGAGAATAGTGCTGATTTTCCATTCCGGGCCTTTTTCGTTGGGGCGGATGGAAATAACCGGCGTCCGGCAGAGACGAACGACTCGTTCGACGGTGCGTCCCAGCATATGCGGCGAAGAACGCCCCAATCCTTCTGTTGAAATTACGACTGCAGCGAATCGGTTGGTTTCCGCTTCCTGGATTATCTCGTGATATGCAGTGCCGAAGTGAATATGCGTGCTCAGGACTTTCGGATCAAGCCCGGCACGCTTTGAAATTTCAGAGAACTTCTGTTCTGCAAACGTGGTTATCGCGCCGCGGTATTCTTTTTCCCGGTGTTCATCGAAATTAAAAAAACCGAGCGGGTCTTTTTCATTTTCGTCCACATATAAAAGCTTGATATGTCCATGCTCTCTGCCGGCCAGAAATGCTGCAAATTGTACCGCCTGCAGCGACGCATCGGAGAAATCGGTAGGGCATAAGATTCGGTCAAATGTGTACATGCTGCAGTATTCTCTTGTTTAAGATTTTTACTGAATAAACATGAAAGAGTTTTATCGAATATTCAATACCTTTGCATGCTTTTTATTCATTCTGCCTGTATGCAGGTTCGATACGGTAAGAATGAGTTATTTTTGCACTTGCAGACAATTGTATAGAAACTGAACAATACTTTGTTTTTGACAATTCGATTGCCTGCTCAACATCGCCCGGCTTAATGCCCTGCCCGTAAAAAACATATTCAATATGGATCTCGGAAAAAATCTTCGGGTATTTTTCCTGTTCTATTCCTTTCACATAGCATTCATAATCATCAACAGAAACACGCTTTTTCTTCAGAATAAGAATTACATCCATCGAAGTGCAGCCGGCAAGTGCCATCAGTAAGAGTTCTTTCGGCGCAGGGCCGGCTTCGTGTCCGCCGGATTCTTTTTTTGTATCAAGGACGATCCAGTGATTCGAATCGCCTTTTACCGCGTAAGTATTCCCTTTAATTTGTTTAAGTTGAACTTGTTTTGTCATGGCTGAATTTATCCTTTATTTATATTGCTTGTGCTGCATTGCCAGGTTAATAATCATCTTTAGTTTTTTGCGCGATTTTATGCCCGGATGCAAATCCGGCAGGTTTTTATAAAGATAAATAACTTTTTTCAGGCTGTCGAGATAGCATAAGCAATTTGGACATTGTTCTATGTGCTTTTTTATTTGCCGATAATTCTTGCTATAGAAATTCGTATCAAGATCAGCCTGTATAATCTTAATTGCTTTACGGCAGGGCAGGATGGATGTTCTCTTCCGGGTCATTTAAAAAAATACCGCCGATAATATCTTTGAAAAAGTAAAAAAACCGCTTTCTAAGAAATATGATGCGGATAACGAGAAAAGGATTCGCAGTGATCTGCGGACAGAATAATATGATATAAGATATAAACTCTATATATATCAAGCCGGAGACATAAGAACCTATGTTATTAAGCTTAGTACAGCTCGTCGTTGTCGTCTAAATGCAGGTCGCTGTCAATTTCTTCAAGCGGGGTAATCGGTATTCCGTCTGGCGAGAGCAGTGGTTTTTTGTCTTTATCTTTTTTCTTGTCCATTTGTTTCTGCTTTTTTTCTTCCTGCTTTTTCTGACGGGCAATTTCTTTCTTTCTTTTTTCCATTTTGTATGATACTGAATTCTTAGCCATAATTAGTTCCTCTTAAAATAAATATCGCTGATACTCCACGCGGCTTCAAGCTTATAATACAACATAATTATCTTTTTCTGGAAGTTAAAATATTTCTTTTCGGAAGCAAGTTATTTTTGGCTCACGGCAATAAAAAAGGCATTTTGCTGTTAAGAAAATGCCTTTTTGACTTGTATTAATTGAAGAAAAACAGGTTAATAAACTTTACGTACCTGCTGAATAATCGTTTATATATGCAGCCTGCTCCTCGGTCAGTTTATCGATTTTATAGCCCATAGTCGCAAGTTTCACGCCGGCAATTTCCTGGTCCTGCTCGGGCGTGATGTCGTATACTTTATTCTCGAGTTTTTTCTCTTTACTGTGAAGTTCAACCAGGCGAAGCTGGGACATAAACTGATTGGCAAATGACATATCCATTACTTCAGAAGGGTGGCCTTCGGCAGCCGCTAAATTGACCAGTCTTCCTTTCGCCAGTAAAAAGATGCGCCTGCCGTTCTTCAGCGTATACTCTTCATTATCTTTACGGACTTCGCGCGAGCTTTTGGCAAGCTTTTCAAGGTCGGGAATGTTAATCTCGCAGTCGTAATGCCCAGTATTACAGACGATAGCGCCGTCCTTCATGACGTTAAAATGTTTTTTTACGATTATATCTTTTACACCTGTAGCCGTTATAAATATATCGCCGATTTTTGCCGCATCGTCCATTTTCATAACGCGTAATCCTTCAAGCGTTGCTTTCAGAGCTGCAGTCGGCTTGACTTCGGTAATGATGACGTTCGCTCCCAAACCTTTTGCCCGCAGGGCCACGCCTTTGCCGCAATGTCCGTACCCCGCAACCACGATATTCTTGCCTGCCAGGAGAACACTTGTTGCTCTCAGAACGCCGTCCAGTGTCGACTGTCCGGTTCCGTAGACATTATCAAAATCCCATTTTGTTTCGGCGTCGTTTACTGCAATTACAGGATATCGAAGCGCGCCGTCGTTGGCCATTGCCCTCAGACGCTGAACACCGGTTGTTGTTTCTTCTGTTCCGCCGATTACGCTGGGAATTAATTCTCTATGTTTGTTATGAACCGTGAATATTAAATCGGCTCCATCGTCGAGCGTAAGATTGGGTTTGAATTTTAATGTTTCTTCAATGCACCAGTAGAATTCTTTCACGTTCATTCCATGCCATGCAAAAATACTCACGCCTTCTTTTGCGAGCGCAGCCGCTACATCGTCCTGTGTAGACAGAGGATTACAACCGCTCCAGCTGACTTCCGCACCTGCTTCCACGAATGTTTTTACCAGCACGGCTGTTTCTTTTGTTACATGAAGGCAGCCGGCAATTTTATAACCTTTAAACGGTTTTGTCTTGCTGTATTTTTCACGGAGTGCCATGAGCACAGGCATGCGCGATTCGGCCCACTCGATGCGGAGCTGTCCCGCTTTTGCCAGTTTAAGATCTTTTACTTTATATTTTTTTGATTTGTAGTCCATATTTTTTTCTTCAATATTTTTAATTGTTAAAATTTCTATTTAACTGCTTTCTGCAGTGTTTTTACCAAATCTAATTTTTCCCAGGTAAATTCTTTTTCATTGCGGCCGAAATGGCCGTATGCCGCTGTTTTTCTGTAAATAGGACGGCGTAAATCAAGACGCTTAATGATCCCGCGCGGAGTCAGGTCGATTTCCTTCATCACGAAATCTGCAAGTTTAGCGTCGGGCATGATCCCGGTGCCGAATGTATTTATTTGGATGGATACCGGATCAACCACTCCTATTGCATAAGCAACCTGTATCTGGCATTCGGATGCAAGCTTTGCCGCAACAATATTTTTTGCGAGGTGTCTTGCAGCATAAGCGGCACTGCGGTCGACTTTCGTCGGATCTTTTCCTGAAAAAGCGCCGCCGCCATGCGGTGCGCGACCGCCGTATGTATCGACCACAATCTTCCGTCCAGTCAGACCGCTGTCGCCATGAGGACCGCCTACCTCAAATCTTCCTGTAGGATTTACGAAATAGCGCGTTTTATTGTCGAGCATCGCAGGCGGAATAACATCGTGAATAATAATATCAATAATATCTTCTTTGATTTTCTTCTGCGTTACGTTCGGATCATGCTGCGTGGACACAACAACCGTATCAACCCTGATAGGTTTTCCACTGCCGTCATATTCCACTGTAACCTGTGATTTTGCGTCGGGACGCAGATAGGGCATCAAATTCGGCTGTTTTTTTCTGACTAATGCAAGCTTATATACAAGTTTGTGGGCGTACATGATCGGTGCGGGCATCAGTTCCGGTGTTTCAGAAGATGCATATCCGAACATCATTCCCTGGTCGCCTGCACCGCCCGTATCGACTCCTTGAGCAATATCCGGCGATTGGCTGTGAATGGAAGAGAGAACGGAACACGAATCCGCATCGAACCCGACTCCGGCTTTTGTGTAGCCGATATCCCGGATCACATCGCGGACAATTTCCTGAACTTCGATATATCCCTTAGTTGTGATTTCACCGCCTACAAGAACCATTCCTGTCGTAACAAATGTTTCACAGGCTACGCGCGATGTTTTATCTTGCTTGATTATTGCGTCCAGCACTGCATCGGAAATCTGGTCGCAGACTTTATCAGGATGCCCTTCAGACACAGATTCTGAAGTAAATAAATTTCTCATTTTTTCTCCGTACTAAATTTATGATTTGTAAATAATGTTATCGGCCGGATTGCTGCAGTATGTCAATCAGTAATATTCAAGTTCAGATGAATCGCCGATATTGATCCGTTTATAATTTCCGCGTATAACAGCATTGCTGCCGATGATGGAATCTTCTATCAGCGAATTCAGTACTGCTGCTCCTTCGCTGATTATGGAATTTCGAACTATGGTGTTCTCCACCACGGCTTCCTCGGCAATGGTAGCATTCGGCCCCACGATCGAATTAACAACTTTTGCCTTTGGTGAAATAAATGACGGAGCTTTAATCAAAACACCTTCCATCGGCTGAGGAACAGGCTGCCGTTCGAGGAGATACCTGTTTGTAGAAAGCAGTGTCTCGGGTTTGCCGCAGTCGAACCATCCTTCGACAGGGAACGCCCCGATTTTTTCCTTTTGTTCTATCATGATCTGCAAAGCATCGGTCAGCTGGTACTCGTTTTTAGTCTGAATATTGTTCTGTATCATTTTTTCAAGACTGCTTACTAAAATCTTCGGATTAGTAATGTAATAAAGCCCTACGATTGCCAGGTTGCTTTTCGGTATTTCCGGTTTTTCCACGAGTTTTGTAATCCAGCCGTTATTGACTTCGGCAACTCCGAACCTCCTGGGATCTTCTACCGGTTTTACGCCGATTTGCGTTTGCTTGTTTTGGATCATCGATTTTAGATCGACGTCAAAAATTGTATCGCCCAAAATTATCAGTATTGGTTCATCGGAAAAGGTATACTTTGAGATATAGATTGCATGTCCGAGGCCGAGACGCTCTTCCTGTTCAACAAAATCAACTTTAATTTTATAATTCTTATGAACGTATTCTTTGATCATATCGCCGAGATAACCAATTACAATTGTTGCCTCATTACATCCGGCCTCGACAATTTTATCCAAAATATGTCCGATAATAGGTTTACCGGCGACATTCAGGAGTACTTTTGGCACTGTGAATGTATGCGGCCTGAGTCTGCTTCCAATACCTGCTACCGGAATAATTGCTCGCATATTCAAACTTTGTTAATAATGATTATTATATAAAAATACGGAAGAATCCTTTCACAAACAAACTATATCGGTTTTTAAAAAAAGTGAATGTAACCATCCATTGAATTCTGCCTAAAATTTTGTATCTTATAATGTAAGTATCTTGTTTTATTTAAGTAAAAGATGTTATTTGCAGTAACGAATTCATCTCCCGGTGAATCTTCAGGAAATTCAAAGGAGTCTTTATGGAAATAAGCAAGCTGGCTGCTTCTATTGCCGAATCTCCCACTGTAAAGCTCAATGCAGAGGCTATTAAACTGCGGGCTCAGGGAGAGGCAATCGTACATCTTGGAGTCGGCGAACCGAAAAACAAGGCTCCGCAGAATGCGGTTGCACGCGCTGTAGAAAAATTGAATTCAGGCGAAATCAAATATGCGCCGGCCGACGGCATGCCTTCGCTTAAAAAAGCTATTGTGCAATACACTGAAAAAAATTACGGCCGAACTGTTGATGCTGCAAATATTATCGTATCGGATGGAGCGAAACACTCGTTATTTAATCTGCTTTATGCTCTGATAAATCCGGGAGATCAGGTTATTATTCTTGCTCCTTACTGGGTAAGCTATCCCGAGATGGTCAAGATGATGAATGGAGTGCCGGTAATTGTAAAACCTTCGGACGGCAGTTTCTGTCCGTCAATTTCCGATATAGAGAAAGCAATAACCGAATCCACACGCGCAATTATATTAAACAGCCCGAATAATCCTTCGGGAGCGGTTTTCCCTGATGAGCTTGTGGCAAAGATCGTGGATCTCTGCGAAAAGAAGAATATCTATTTTTTTTCAGATGATATCTATCATAAACTTGTCTTTGACGGCAGAATGATTACGCCTGTATACAGCTTTACAAAAAAAGATATTGAATCGACAAATGTTGTCGTTATAAACGGTTTATCAAAGACTTATGGAATGACCGGATTCAGAATCGGCTGGGTTGTCGGCAGCCGCCAGCTTGTGAAAGTTATGACGAATATTCAGAGCCAATCGACTACCTGCAATTCACCGATCTGTCAGGTGGCTGCGGAAGCGGCACTGACCGGAGATCAAAGCTGTGTTAATGAGCTTGTTGCAGCGATGCAGGCAAACCGAGACATGGTTGTAAAGGAATTAAAATTAATTCCCGGAGTAAAAGTTGCTAAACCGGAAGGTACATTTTATTGTCTTCCTGATTTCAGCGCAATCAATAAAGACTCTATGGTGCTTGCCGAATTCTTATTGAAAAAGGCCCTTGTTATAACGGTCCCCGGCAGAGAATTTGGAGCAGAAGGACACCTGCGGATCAGTTATGCCGGTGCTGCCGCGGAAGTTGCGGAAGGAATGGCGCGCATTAAATGGGCGCTTGATCCGAATTCTCCGCGTGAAATGCAGATCGGTAATAAAAAAGTCGTACGCGATTGGTAATAAATAATAACTCTAACTTAATTAAAGAAGTATTGATTGATGGATAATAGTATTATAAATGTTCCGGCATATGTTAAAAATGAAAAGGCGATTTCGTGGATAAAAGAAATAGTCGGATTGACAAAACCGGATAAGGTGCACTGGTGTGACGGCTCTCAGGCTGAAAATGATGAGATGTATAAACAGCTTGTGAAATCCGGATCATTCATAAAACTTAACGAATCAAAACGCCCGAACAGCTACCTTGTGAGGTCGGATGTAAGCGATGTTGCCCGAGTGGAAGACAGAACATACATCTGCAGTGTGAATAAAAGCGATGCAGGTCCGACAAATAACTGGGTCGATCCGAAGGAAATGAAAGCGACTCTCAACAAGCTGTTCGACGGCTGTATGCGCGGACGCACTATGTATATTATCCCCTTCAGCATGGGCCCGCTCGGATCGCATATTGCAAAAATCGGTATCGAAATAACGGATTCCTTGTATGTAGTAGTCAATATGCGCATTATGACGCGCATGGTTAAAGCCGTGTGGGATGTGCTGGGTACTGGTGGAGAATTTGTTCCGTGCGTGCATTCGGTCGGAGCGCCGTTAGTACAGGGACAGAAAGATGTGCCCTGGCCGTGTAATTCACAAAAGTATATCGTTCATTATCCTGAAGAGCATGCGATATGGTCTTTCGGAAGCGGGTACGGCGGCAATGCCTTACTCGGGAAAAAATGCTTTGCTCTTCGCATCGCATCCAAGATGGCGCGTGAAGAAGGATGGATGGCAGAGCATATGCTTATTATGGGACTCGAATCTCCGGAGGGCGAGAAGACTTATATCGGGGGTGCTTTTCCAAGTGCCTGCGGCAAGACGAATCTCGCTATGCTGATTCCGCCCGATGCTTTTAAGGGCTGGAAAGTTACCACTGTAGGAGACGACATTGCATGGATCAAACCGGGTAAAGACGGCCGGTTGTATGCTATCAATCCGGAAAACGGGTACTTTGGAGTAGCTCCCGGAACTTCCGAAAAATCAAATTCGAATGCGATGGCAACGATTACCAAGAATTCAATATTTACAAATGTCGCGCTTACTCCGGACGGTGATGTATGGTGGGAGGGAATGACTGATACTCCGCCTGCCGAGTTAATCGAGTGGACAGGAAAGCCGTGGACTCCGGATTGCGGGCGCAAAGCTGCGAATCCAAACGGGCGTTTTACAACACCTGCCAACCAATGCCCTTCAATAGATCCGGAATGGGAGAATCCAGACGGCGTGCCGATCAAAGTATTTGTATTCGGCGGGCGCAGAAGTACTACAATGCCCCTGGTACGCCAGTCCAATAACTGGCAGCATGGAGTTTATATCGCCGCGACGCTCGGCTCGGAGACAACTGCTGCTGCGGCAGGTAAAGTAGGACAGGTTCGTCGCGATCCTTTTGCGATGCTGCCTTTCTGCGGGTACCACATGGGCGATTATTTTGCTCACTGGCTTGAAATAGGAAAGCGCATTACGCATCAGCCGTTGATTTTTGCGGTCAACTGGTTCCGTACCGATAAAGACGGAAATTTCATATGGCCGGGATTCGGCGAGAACATGCGTGTATTAAAATGGATCGTCGATTGTGCAAACGGAAAAACAAAAGCAATGGATAGCCCGCTCGGACGCATGCCGCAGTATGAAGATATTGACTGGAACGGGCTTGATTTCTCGAAAAAGCAGTTTGAAGAAGTAATGAGCATTGATCCGGAACAATGGAAAATAGAAATTAAGCTTCATGAGGAACTCTTTAATACTCTTCAGGATAAACTGCCTAAAGAAATAAGTGCTTTGCGGGAATCTTTGCTTGCAAAAATATCAAGCATGTAAAAATAATCACACTTGTCCAAAATAATTGTTTTAGTTAATTGACCTACGAAAAATATGGATGTAAAACAAAGCGAACGAAGCGTCCGCACAGAATTCTGTCTGAGTGGCGCTTTAAGCGCCATGAGTTAATTCTGTGCAGCGAAGTGAGCTGCAGTTTTACCCATATTTTTCGTTAGTCTTGACTTTTTCTTTTGTCATTTCTTTTGTGTCAAGACAAAAGAAATGACGACCAGCACAATACATATTAGACAGCAAATATAAATCTAATTATTTTATGTAGGGTCTTACTTCCGTCTTAAGTTAATAATGTTTACAATTTGATCCATTTAAAAAACCTACGAATTGCTAATCAATCTATTTTAAACAGCAGTAAAAAATGAAACACAAAATTCTTTAAAAGCCGCTTCGCCTGAAAAACAAAGCGGCTTTTCTGTAATATGAAGAAGTCAAAGAAATCCATAATCAAAGAAGTCCCGTGCAACGGATGCACGTTATGCTGTCAGGGAGATGCAATAAGGCTTGAGGAAGATGAAAAATCAGCCGGATACAAAACCGAACCTCATCCGTATGTTCGCGGCGCACTGATGCTGGCATATAAACCGAACGGCGACTGAATCTATCTGGGTGAAAACGGCTGCAGTATTCATGATAACGCACCTTCGATGTGCAGGATTGCCGACTGCCGCAGTATTGTATTGAAATATGACTTCGAAACTGCCAGAAAAATGTATACCCGAAAAAATATTGACATTCGTGTCTGGGATCAGGGCCGCAGACTTTTGGAAGAAGTGAATTTGCAGAAAAGCAGTTGACCCGAAGAAGCAGAAATTTATTCAGCCGTCTTTTTTCAATTCAATAATGAACCGCCGATACCATACAATAATATTTGACTTCGATTATACGCTGGCAGATTCTTCAAGGGGAGTGGCAGAGTGCATTAATTTTGCGCTGAAGAACCTGGATTTGCTCGAAGCATCATATAAAGATATCTGCAGAACGATCGGATTATCTCTGACTGATACTTTTGCAGAACTTGCAGGCATTGAGAATTTTGTAAGGAGCAAAGAATTTACACGGTTGTTCACTAAGCGGGCCGATGAGGTTATGACTGCAGGAACAGTCATGTATAAAACCGTACCTCCGGTGATAGATAAATTAAAAAAACGCGGCATAAAACCGGGCATTGTATCGACAAAATTTCGTTACAGGATTCAGGAAATCTTAAAACGCGAAAATATGCTTGAAAATTTTGATGTGATAATCGGCGGGGAAGATGTTTTGAGACATAAACCGGATCCAGAAGGACTTTTAAAAGCTTGGGAACGCATGAATAATAAATCTTTACAGACGTTATATATTGGAGACAGTATAATAGATGCGGAGACCGCGCAGAGGGCAGGACTGCCGTTCCTGGCTGTTCTTACCGGCGTAACAAACCGGGAGGCGTTCAGGAGTTATAAAGTCGAAGGATTTATCGGGGATTTGTCGTGTTTAGAAGAATGGCTATCTGGCAATTAGAAGTGCATTTGCAGCCGCGATCGATGATCGCGGCAGGTCCTACGAGTTATTCAAATTCTCCTTGTTATCAAACCCTGTCAAGGTGCAACTTGCCCACCGTCTTTTTGGCGGGAACCTTGACAGGATTTCTATGAGATAAAAAAGATAAATGTTAGAATTTAACCCCACCTTAATCCTCGCCTTTTACAAAGGGAGGAAATGAGTGTAGAATCCGGTCACCGACCGGATTGAAGTTTTTATTTTATCAAGATGCAATTTGGTGCCCATAAACCCGATCTGGTGATCGGATGCTACAATAAAGAAATCGGTAATTGGCAGGCAGTTACCAGCTCGGATTGACATCAGATTAGACTCTCGT
>JAFGLB010000121.1 GCA_016928255.1 Bacteroidota bacterium | reverse complement strand
TGACAAGGTTTACTCGATAAAATGGGAGGCAAGTGTCGAACTCTTTTTTTTCACAGTCAAACAGTATCACCGTCGATTGTCACATCGTAATGGCTATACCAAATTCAACTGCTGTTTACACGAAACCCAAAGGGTTTTGTAATAGATAGCCGTATGATTCATCATACGGTGTTGATAAATAGCCGGCAACGTGTTCCGGTCACCGACCGGATTGATATGAGTTTGCCGAAATCTACCCGTCATCAAACCTTGTCAAGGTTATGCTTGCCCGCCGTATTTGTGGCGGGAACCTTGACAAGATTAATTTTGCTGCAGTTCTCTTAGTCAACCTGTGGATGAACGTTGTTCTTCATTCTTGATTTTTGAATCTTTGTTTAACATATTTTCAACAGCGTCAAACTAACTGATCAGATTCAACTGCTATAACGGAGTATAAATTATGACTGATACATCCGCTGAAGAGCTTACGCTGAAGGCGGTACTGCAGGAACTGCAGGTGTCGAATATTCTAAGAGTAATGAAAATGATATCGAACCAGGGCGAACTAATAGATAAGAAATTATTTGAAACCCGCGTTGTGCAAGCCAAAAGCATATTAAGAGAACTCAAAAAATAAAAAAAATGGAACCGATTATCTTAAATCTCAGGCCGGTTCAATGGCCGACTTTTAAAAGATGTTTTATTACCGTGGTTATATTATTTATAATAACCAGTATAATACTCATGAGTTTTTCGATCATACCTGTAGATTTGTTCTATATTACTACAATTATTTTACTGACCGGACAGGCCGTTATTAACTGGCAAAGCATGAAGTTCGTGGAACTGGTATTTGATGAAAAGGGAATTACGGGTATGGTCAATCCGGGTAAAAAAATATCATTGCAGTGGGAGCAGATAGCCGGGATTGATATTCGAACGCTTGCAATGGATATTAAAACAAGAGACGGGCAAACGGAACATATCGATCTTGGTGAGATAAGCTACGAACAGCATAAATCCGTTAAACCTCGGATAATAGATTTGGCGGTGACTAAAGGTATCGATGTTAAACTTCCAAGATAAATTTCCGAATTTTATCCGAGTCTAAGCAGAGAAAAATTTGGAAATTTTATATTTAATACGTGAAAAAAAATTTTTTAAATTTATAAAATAGTTCTTGACTTTTTTTAAAAAATCTTTTATTTACTTTACGGTTGCAGGGTATTAAATACTCTTACAAGCGCCAGAGATTCATTACGCAAAGACATCTGAGAAATAAATACAAAGCTGTGGGCAAATTCGTGTTCGTTTTTGAATATTGCTTTTGCCCGACGACAATAGAGACAATATTATTTAGGAGTTTCTAAGTGTTGTGTTTACCAGAAGAAAAAAAGCTTTTATTTTAATTTTAGCCCTTATTACTATACCGGTCATCGGATTTTTCTGTTTCGAGAACAGGTGGATACAACAACCCCTTCGCATAGGCGAGCAGATACCGCCGGTAAAGGTTAATACACTCGAGGGCAATAAAGCTTCTGTTTGTTCAGCTAATTCTAAAAAAAGTCTGATTATCTTTTTTTCTGTTGATTGCGCCCATTGTCTAAAGGAAATGAAAGAAATAAGCGTTTTTTATCCGGTTATAAAGGATTCTCTGAATGTCGCTGCTATATCGATCAGTGATTTAACTGCGACGAGGGACTTTGTCAAATCGCAAAAAATTCCTTTCTCAGTATACGTTGATAGTGACAGTGAAGCACGAGACAGCTTTCGTGTATTTCCGATTCCAGCTCTTTTTTTTATTGATAAAGACTGGCGCTTGCTTCAATATAAAGCAGGCGAACAAAAGAGAGCATATTTATGGACGATGTTAAAAAAAATGGCGGGCTTTGTTGAGGATACATCTAATAAGGCGAATTTATGAAACATCGCAAATTGACGGCATTTTTAGGAATAATTATGATAATGAGTGTTAGTGCCGGAATGGTTTTGTTCATTGGTTTTTTATTGACGCCACATGCCGATAAAAAAATAGCTGCATGGATGATGCATGCCGAGTTTATAGAAAGCTGTGAAGGATTTTTGCAGACGAAACAAAACAATTGCGGACCGACTGCCATAAAAATGATATTCGACCATTACCACATTCCTTCTTCAATAAATGAAATTGAACAGAATGTGAATCTGACTGAAAAAGGATCATCGATGCTTGCGCTTAAGAGAATGGCTGAACTTAAAGGATGTAAGGCGGAAGGATGGAATTTAAGCTTAAAAGATTTGCCCAAAAATCCTTTTCCCGCTATTCTTTTCGTAAATAAAAATCATTATATAGTCGCAGACAGCATATCGAGCGATCAATATATTCATATAAAAGATCCGGCAATAGGCAGACTTAAAATAAAAATTGAAAAACTCAAAAATATTTGGGACGGAGAGACGCTCATTATCAATAAATAAAAGTAAACTCTGTAATAAATGAAGAAAAGAAGGAAAATGTTAGAAATGTTGTATGCAATTTATCTATATGAAAGACAGTACATGCGCCAATGATCTATAGTAATCTTGCATATAACCCCCTTGCTCACTGGTTTATTTATTGTGAATTAGGAATAACTCTTGGCTGGCCCCTTTGAGTATATCCGAAGTTCATTATAAATAAACGGGCCACAGTGAGCGGGACTTTATTAAACAAAAAAACACGCCAATTATACAAAAAGGAGGATTTAAAATGAAAGAGCTTATTTCATCAGTAATTATAACCAGTTTAATGCTGACATTGGTTGGTTCTGCTATGCCGAATGACCAAAGTAACTCAGTGAAGATGAGAGATGAGGAGATGAAGCAGGTTGTGGCTGGAGAATGTAAACCTACAACCGCTGCAATATTAATCATTGGTGCAGCTTGGGTCGCAGGTGCTGGAGTCGCTATAGCATCTGGAGGGGTGGCAACGGGAGGAGTAGTTGTTGGAGTCTATGCATTGTCAACAGCTCTTCTTGGTGCAGGTGTTGGTTGTGGTGGTAGTGGTGATAAAGAAGATAGCAAGCCATCACATTATAGATTCGAACGCGTTAATTAAAGTATCTTTTTTTGTATCATTTTATAAAATTGAATTGCGTACAAATATATTGTGCGCAATTCAATATAAATAGCAATTAATAAATCCAATTTTTAGTATTATGCCAAAAAAAGAAAAATATAGCAGCTTGTATAAAGTGAATTCTATGCTATCGAAAAGGATTAATAAGAGTAATACGTTTTACTATATTTTTGTTGCACTTAATGCTTTAGTTATTACAACTATTCTTAGTGTCTCAATCCTTACGCCTCTTGTATCTTTCGAAAGTATAGAAGAGATGCGATTATTTTTAGATATTATTCTTTTTTTTGTCTTTATCATGGATGTTCTTCTCTTTAGTATCCGTTCACAAAGCAAAACAGCAATAGAACTTTATCATATTACATATTATCCTATCAGTAAGTTTCAAAAAGTGTTATTTCAATTTTTTGTTTTAATAACTGATATTAGAGTGATAATCTTTATTGGCAGCTATTTGATATTCATTATATTTTTTATCCTTCGGAATAGGGTTTTCGATATACTAATATGCTCTTTATTTTGGTTTTTATTTGTTGCAAGTATAATAGCATGGTATTTAGTAATACAAAAAGCATCAAGCAGTCTGAGCAAAATATTTCGCCAGCGTTTAAGTAATTATACTTACTTGTTAATCTTTTTATCCAGTTTTATGATAACATTAAAAGGAGAAGCATTCTTTTTCTATATACCAGTAACAAGCTATATAGGGAACGGTATATTTGCACTTATTTTCCATGACTTATGGCAAGTATCGTTAAATCTGATTTATCTGATAGTGTCTTTTATTATTGGGGCATTTGTAATGCTCTATGCCTATAGAAATGAATAGATCGTATTATTATTGTTCAATTATCTTCTTAGTATTCGATGTGATATTAACCTAGAGTATATATTAATGCTAAAATTCTATTTTAAAATCCTTCTTCGTTATAGGAATGTAATAGTAGTCCCGCTGCCGTTAGTAGTCCTGATTATTATGGCAAGATATATTATGTCGGTCCAAGATCTCCCGATACGTACCACAATATTCTTTTTCATGTTCTTATTGTTCAGTACCGGAGATATATTCCTGACTATTTTTGATGCGTCTTGTGAAGAATCTAAAAAGTATCTGCCGTATCCGGTTGAATATTATTACCTGATCCTTTATAAAAATCTGGCTGTAATTCTTGTCACGGCAATTTATTTAGTATTATTGTCATCTGTAATAATATATGTGTTCAATCAGCCGTTGAATACGATAATAACCTATTCAGCATATTACTTTTCAATTGTTTTTCCATTCATAACAGTCGGCAATCTATTATCTTCTGGAATACCAAAAATAAATTCAAATAACTATACGATACTGCGTATGGTGTTAAGCAGTATTACTGTTTCAGTTTTGTCGGTGCCTTTTGGCATTATAATGCTGTTCCTGGATAATGCTTATATAGTGTTGATATATTCTTTATTTGCTGCATTGATATGGTATTATTTGTCAATCCCATTGACTGCAAAAATGCTTTCTAATAACTATTACAAATTGGTCGAAATAATATGAGCATACTAACGCTGGAATCAATCACAAAAAAATATCTCTTTGCAAAACAACCTGCAGTAGATAATCTTAATCTGTCTGTAAACGAGAACTGCATATTCGGTTTCTTAGGCCCAAACGGAGCAGGCAAGTCTACTACCATAAATATTGTGGCAAGATTAATCAAAAAGGATACAGGTAAGGTCTATTTTTGTAATGAAGAAATTAAAGACGGAGATTATGAATATAAACGTTATATAGGTTTTGTATTGGAAAAGCCGATGTACTTTGAAAAACTGACAGTAAGAGAATACCTCGATTTTGTCGGATCGATGTATGATCTGGATGATAAGATAAAAGAAAAACGTATAGATGAGCTTGTTGAAGTGCTCGAATTAACGGAAAAGCAGAATGAATGGATAGAAAAGTATTCTGCCGGAATGAAGAAAAAAGTCTCGCTTGCTGCCGCTATCATACACAATCCGAAACTGCTGATCCTGGATGAGCCGCTGGAAGGGATTGATCCACTGTCCGCAAAACGCATTAAGGATATTATGAAAACTATGGTGCAGAACGGCACTTCGATTCTGATAAGCTCGCATGTACTCGATACAATCGAAAAAATATGCGATGAAATCGCAATAATAAATAAAGGTAAAATTGTTTTTCAGTCAAAAACCGGTGATATAAGAAATAAAATTAAAAATGATCTGACTGAGGAAACATATGAATCATTGGAAGAGATATTTATCGATGTTGTCTCTGATAAAACCAATGGAAAAAAAGAAGGGAAGCTGTCATGGCTGCAGTAGTGTCCGATATTATTAATGTTTTTTCGTCGCCAAGAGATGTATTTATGGATTTAAAAGCGAATCCGAAATGGTTAGCAGCATTTATGATTATTTCGATTGTTAGTATCATATGCGGATATTTCTTATTCCCTTTTCTTCAGATTGTTATGGATGCATCATTGCCGGCAAATATTAATGATGAACAGGTTGAGCATGCACAATCAATGATGAAAGGTTTTCGTATAATAGGATTGTTTTTAGGACTGATACCGCTGATTATAAAATGGCTTTTTATATCGGCGCTGTTATACTATGGTGCTATACTTCTTAATTCTGAGCAGATAGGATTTAAATCGGTTTTTTCTGCAGTCGTTTATTCAGAGTTTATACTGCTGATGATGAGTATATTCAATCTGCTTATTCTCTATATAAAAGGTACAGATTCAATTAACACCGCCGTTGACCTGAATGCAATCGTCGGTCTGGATTTCTTTATGACTGATAAATCAACTAATCTCCCCTTATTCACACTTCTTAATAATATCAATTTATTTTCTATCTGGTATGTCACGGTGCTGGCAGTCGGTATTTATACTATCGCAGGCCTCAGCAAAGCCAAATCCGTCATTCTCGCCTCATCCGTATGGCTTGTGCTTCTCGGTATACAGGTTGCTTTTGCAGTTTTATCCGAGCGTTTTCAGGGAATGATGGGAGGGTAGGATTAACTTTACGAAAAATCTGTAACCATCCCGATAGAAATCGGGACCGATCGCGGCAGGAACCTGTCAAACCTACGTCACCCGCCAGAAAACGGCGCGGAACCTGACAGGCCGACGTCAACGACGTCGGCTACAGTTAAACTTCAAAATTTTTGTTTTGCTTAAACAGAGAGAAATTTCGGAATTTTTATCCCGACGCAAATATGAAACGCCTACGGCGTTTATATTATTTTTTAACCCCTCCTTAATCTTCCCCCTGCCTGCCAGCCGGAGGCCTGAGAAAATAACACTCGAAGAGTGTTTCAATATTTCTTTCATATTTTTTTTCATATTCTAGAGATTTTTAAAGTGTAGGCCGAATCGAAGATGAAGGTAGAATTGCCATTCCACGCAGGCAGGCCTGCCTGCCGTTTACCCGCCGCAGAAGGGCAGGCAGGGAATCTTGTCGAGGATTTGTTTTCAGCTACTTTCGTAAAGTTATCGAGGTTAAGCCATGAGGACTTTACGAAAGTTACTACCATCGTGCCCGGACAAAACAGACAAATAACAGTTTTGATTAACCTCTGCTTAATCCTCCACTTTCGAAAAGAGGAGAAAATGGGAAAAGAACCGAAGTAAATTTTGTAAGTTATTCCAATTGCCTTTTACCTTCCATTAAATTAATTTATTATCGCTGCGCCTGAGATTATCAGAAAATATGAGGTTCATTTGAAAATTATTTTTAAGTTCAGTCTAACCAGACTCCTGCTCGTTTTCTTCTGCGGTATTGTTATAGGCATCGATATCGCCCTGCTGGCAATTAACAGCGGAGATACAGTTGCTGTTATCGGTGTAATATTTGTGCAGGTTATGATCGCTGTTTATATAGCAGTAAATTCATTGGAAAGAAAAGAAAAAACCAATACACAAGGTGAACTATGAAATCCCCAAAAACAAGCCGCATATTTATGATTATTATATCGGCGTTTTATCTGGTTCTGTTTGTTGTCATACTTATGAATCAACCGGCGTACGACTTCTATTTCTTTCTCCAGCTGGTTATCGGAATTGTGTTTTTTATTCTCGCCTGGCGGGCTTATCTGACAGATCAGCGAAAGAATAGTGATAAGTTATAAGTGATTAGTGATAAGTAAAGAGTGAAGAGTAAATAGCCGGTAGCCGAAAGCTTTAGCTTTCGTAATAATAGTAAATAGAGTATCTGTTACCGCTTTACTTTTTGCAGAAATATTTGTAGAATTACAAAAGTATTAAAAGGGATTGTGCCGGATTAGCCGTCCGGATATACGCGCCCAAAATAATTATTTTCATTTGTATAAAGCGGATGGGGAAAATCCCATTAACGCATTTTATTCAATTACTTTATTGCCTTATAACAAATTAGGGAATTTCAATGGTTACGAGAAGAATTCTTAAACTTCTGGCTGTGATAACGGTTTTAAACTGTGTGATTTTTGCCGGAGATGTAAACAGAATCAGTGTCCTGCTTGTAAAAAACGAAAAAGTGCTGAGCAAGATTATTTCAGATACGCCGAAACTGTCGAAACGGGACTCCTCGTATTTTGTTGAACTGCCGTTCGACAGCAACTTTGTTAAATATGATTCAAAAAGTACTTATACCGTTCTTGACGATAACTACCTGGTTTTTCTTTTCTACAACGGATCAAATGAACGAATGCTGTTGAAGGATATAAAAAAACTGCGCCTGACTGTTTTTGCCAAAACGTTCGATCTGAATTATGAGGCGAAGTACGCGCTTTTTGAACTGAACAAGTTAGGCAGCAAACCGAGAAATAATTCTGTAGTGGCGGTAGAAGCATCGGCGGATACCATAAAGCAATCGAGATACATACTGTATAAGAACAGCTCAGAGCTTTACAGCGCTTTCGGCAATGGTTACGGATTCTGGTTCCCTGTTAATATGTATGCAACAAATTTTAAACGAACGGAAGACGGCGTCTTATTTACCGCAATGCCGCTGGGTATTGCATGGGGAGCTAAATGGAACACTTCGAGCGATTTTTATCTTGGCGGTTCCGTTGTGTTCAGCTGGACAATAGCCAGTGCGAGGGATGACGTAAAAAACTCGTTTTTCGTGCACGATATTGCAGTAGGTGTGCTTATAGATCTGAGGGGATGGATATACCTGGGATATGCATATCCGATAAATCTGACCAACCGGCCGGAAGGACTGAATAACCAGTTTGTTATAGGAATTGGAACCGATATTTCGAAAATATTTGCAGGAAAATAATAAGGCATCGCACCAGCCCTGGTTCCCCACCAAAAATGCGATGCATCTCACAAACCCCCGTCTCAGGTACAGCGGGGGTTTTTAATTTGTTGCTTTTATTTTAAGAAAAACCAATATTGGATTTAGTTTACCGCCATAGCATTTATTGGGAAGAGCCAGATTTTTTAGGGACGCTATTATGGAATGGGAAATAAAAATACATCAGGATCCCAATTATGTTGAAATTGTAACGCATGGAGTGGCGGATAAAGACGATACTTTGCAAATGGCGTTTGCTATTACTAAAACGATGCGGGAAAATAAAATAACAAGAGCTCTGATTGATCATCGAAAAATTACAAAGGTTACTGGAGAAATAGCCGAAGTGTATAACCGCCCAAAGATATTTCGGCTGATTGGAGTAGTACTAGGGATTAAAATCGCAGAAGTCATAAATCCGGAACATTCAGGTCATTTTAAATTTCTTGAAACTATCTGCGACAGCCGCGGTTTTAAGTTTTCGGTCTTCAATCAATGGGAACCGGCAATGGAATGGCTTCTAAAATAAGGAGAGTTTTTTAGTCTTGATATCATCAGGATTTATAATTACGATCTAACTGCCCGTAACGCGTCTTGAATATAAATTGCTTTAAAGGATAAAAACACAGCGATTTGATATAAATTTCCTAATTCACAAAAATCAATATAAATCGATTAGGAGTATTTATGAAAACCGTCGCAGTGTTCGCATTTGTCTGCTTGTCATTTCTTGAAATTCAGGCGCAGGATCAAATCAAACAGGGAGTCTGCTCGCTGGGGGGATCAATTTACTATTCTTCAAAAACGACCATTTGGGATGAGAATGAGGAATCGTTTATTGTCTCGCCAAATTTAACTTATTTTATTACCGATCAGACAGAATTATTTTTTAGCTGTTTATATTCGGTAACCACTTTACGTATTTATCCATATTACAGACCACAGCCTCTTTGTAAAAAAGATATTGCCCTCAGTTTAGGCCTAAGATATTATTTTCCAGCAGGTAGAATGCTCCATTTATTGGATCAAGCGGACAGTTAATGTGGGAGAAAAATGAATATGGATATGGATATGGTTCAGATCAATCCTTCTCACCGCCTGCATTCGGTTTTACAATATCCGGGGGATTGGAAATCTTTATAGCGCAATCAGCAGCAGTGGAACCGATAATAACTTATTCAAACACCAGGTTTGAAGCAGAATATTCGGTAAGCGGTATTTACGTTGGAATCGGTGCGAAGTATTTTATTTATTGATCATTTGCAGCCGTCTCGATAGAAATCGAGACTGATAGTAGCAAGAAACTGGCAGGCCGCCGTCATCGACGCCGGCTACAGATAAACTTCCGAAATTTACCTAAGTTAAAGCAGAGAGAAATTTCGGAAGTTTTCCTGTCATGCGGGTTGAAAGCCTGCAAGGCTACATTGCATTTTATTATTCTTAGGTGTAATATATCTGCAGTTATTAAAAATAGGAGCATTTATGAGACAGAAAATACTGCTCTTTATATCAATGTCTGCAGTTATCTTTGTTTTTTTCTGCTGTGATTCTGAGTCAACGGCGCCGGACAAATACCGAGAGATATCTTTAGAAATTGATACCGTTTATTTACAGCCTGATTCAATCTGGACGGTTGGAGGTCCGGGATATTACAGCAAGGTTATTACTATCAGGGATCATCAATTCGATCCGCTTTGCGGTGATTCGGTTGTGCAAATGTTGTTGGATTCCAATATTTATATAGAAGAATTCTGGTATCCTGCCGAAGTCAGTATCGCACACAATCCATACATCGGTTTATTCGAAATAGCCAGATTAAATCAGCCCGATACGGCAATATGTAGTTTCGGCTATTCGCCTATGGATTCGATCAAATCAACTCAAAGCGTTTTAGTGCGCCGTTGGCGGCATTATAATGTAATCAGATGATTTGACTTTGCTTTTCTTTATAATCGGGTGTAATATTATATGGGTCATTTCATATTATTATGGGGCTACATATAAACAGGAATTTCAGTTTTGTACGGTAACTCTTTACGTCTAAGGGATTAAACATGAAACCGATATCTCTATGTGTTGCTATCCTTTTTATTGCGGGATGCTCTGGTGACAGTGTAGATCCGACTGACATACCAAAATCATCTTTCGAAATCTATTTGCTTGCGGATTCCAACATCACCGCATATCAGGTATCTCAGACTGATATTGATCAGCTTATCCTGCGAAATGAGCCGTGGCTGGCGGGTGAAGATATTGAGTTCTACGATTATTCAAGCCATTGCATCTATCTCAAAGGCGATAAAAACCAATTTTTCGGCGGCGATATAAGCACTTATCGTTTGATCGGAAGTGCGCTTAATAGCAGTGCCTTTGTGATTGTTGCCGGCAGTGAAAGATGTTATGCCGGTTATTTCCATAGTATAGTGATGTCGAGTATGCCTTTGGGGCCATATATGGATGAAGTTGATATCGGATATTATCCTGCAGATATTATGCATATCTCAAGAAGCTGGTGGCGGGATTCGATTGACGTAAGAAGTGATGATAGAATCAAGAATGCATTGATTTCTTCAGGATTGTACCACGGCGGCATATCCGTTGAATTAAAATCCGTGCAGGTTATAGATAACTCAGATACATCAACGATAGAATATATTTTTAAGATTACGAATAACGATGAAGATAAACTGTTTATAAATGATCCGGATAAGATGGGTGATTTTTTTCATTATTATACAAATGGTGTTGTGTTGCAGGGTGAAGGAACTTTACTTCAATCCCTTTACAAGAAAATAACCGAGCCTTCAGTGGACTGGGATCAAGGATGGTTTGCTGAAATACAACAGGGTGCATCTATTGAAAGAACTGTCAGACTAAAAGGCTACCCGCCGATTCCAGCCGGAAATTATGATTGTAGTTTTTATTTCAAAAATCCACATGTGCCGAAGCAGAACCGCAGTCTTTCCGGAGGGAGAATTTGGATTGGCGAGACAGCATCGAATAGGATTCAGATTAGCGTGAATTAGTTTTCAGAAAGAATCTGGCAGGCCGACGCTATTCGCAAAAAAAAGACTTGCCTATCAGTAGGCTAACAGGCCGGCTTCAACGACGCCGGCTACAGTTAAACTTCCGAATTATTCCCGGGTTAAAATTCCGATCTTTTCCTTGAACAATACAGAGAGAAATATCGGAATTTTTATTAGGATCGGAAATAATCCTTCAAGAAATATTCGTTGTTAGACTCCATTCTATTTGGTATATTTGCACAATCAAAAGAAAGGAGATATCTATGAAATACTTATCATTAATAGCCGCTGTTTTTTTACTGCTAAGCATATCCGGATGTGCCGGCGGCGGTTTTATACCGAGTAAGCAGGGTGGAATTCCGCCTACGTTTCGTGTACAAAACACCTGCAATTCGGATGCAAGCCTTCAGGTTAAAACCTCGGGCGGAAATACAATCAATATCAATAATGTCGCTCCCGGAACGATCTCAGCTTATCAAAATGTTGAACCAGGCATAGTGGAAGTAACTGTAATGCTGCAGGGCCAGGGCAATAATCCGTATACCGGCACTTTCGTTGCTGTTAATAATCAGACTTTTACAGTCGTGCTTAAGCCGACAACACCGCCGAGTATTACCGTGGTATCTCCATAAATCCGTTCAATAGACGCCAATGCTTATGGATGAGAATAAAAAAAACCGTTCGGGCTGTATTACATTTCTGGCAATAATTAATGCGGCCGGACTGATTCTTACTATTGTTTTTTGGGGATTGGTATTCTTTAAGCATCCTGTTTCGTATCCATGGGAAATGACTTATTTGGCCGACAGGGCAAATTCTGCAGTGACGTACGCTTTCATGATAGGAGATATAATATATTCGGTACCGCTGCTTCTGCTGGCATGGATCGGATTATGGCGTCTGAAAATCTGGGGCTGGCTTGCCGCACAAATGGTTAATGCTTTATGGATCTATTCCATGACCGTGATTTTATTCAGAGATGCTTTTACAAGTATGTCCCCCGGGGGCATCCTTTTTATCCCTTTTGCAGTCATCTCTGCCTGGGCTGTTCCGTACTTATGGATACACCGCGCAAAGTTTTTTGACAAAAATTAGACTGATAAAAAGTACAAATAATATTTTCAATACTAAAAATATAACAGCTTAAAGGCAGACAGGCTGCCGGCGTGTTTTTAAGATTTTTGCATTTATCTTAAGGAAAACAAAACGCGTATTAAGAATAAGTCGTCTATTAAAAGGAGTGGCAAATGCATATAATTTATTTTCTGCTTATCGGACTGGCCGCAGGATGGCTGGCGGGACAAATCATGAAAGGCAAATCTTTCAGCCTGATAGGGAATCTTATCATTGGATGCATCGGCGCGCTTATCGGGGGATTTTTATTTAATATTCTCGGCCTTTATACACGAGGATTAATCGGATCTCTGGTCGCCGCACTCGCCGGGTCACTCGTGCTCCTGTGGCTTATCAATCTTATTAATAAAAAGTAATTTTTTAACCGGGATTTATCGTCACCGCAATACTATCTGCCGAAATATTCGGATACTCGAAATAATAAAACTTATCAGAAAAATAAAAGGTAATTAGGTAGAAACGTAACCGAAATATATATTAGTGAAGAGTTTTAAGAGATTATCTTCACGATGATTAAAACGATATTCA
>JAFGLB010000120.1 GCA_016928255.1 Bacteroidota bacterium | reverse complement strand
TTCGGCGATCCGCTGCAGGCCATTTGGAAAAATTGTATCTTTGATCTGTGCGGTGTCAAGACATTTTACAGAGAAACCTTCAGCGTCGTTATCACAAGCAGTGCCGAACAGCGCAGATTCTGGCTGGAGAAAGTAATGAAAGTCGTTAATAAGTATTTTCCGCGAAATTAAATAGGAACTTCGTATGCCGACGGTATTCTCTCACAGTTTGGTTGGTGTTGTCTTTGGAAAATATTTTGCGAAAAGAACGGGATTAAAATTCTGGACACTCACGATTCTATGTGCAATTTTTCCGGATTTCGATGTCATTACCCGTTTCTTCGGAATTCCTCTATGGCATATGCTTGGGCACAGAGGTGTTTTCCATTCAGTTCTTTTTGTTACGTTAGTGGCTTTTGTTCTGGTCACTGCAGGTTACAGGGAAATAAAACGATTTTCAAAAGAATGGTGGTCGTTCTTTGTCTATTTTTTACTGATCGGAATGTCTCATATTATTCTTGATACGTTGACAAGCGGAGGAATGGGAGTGGGTTTGCTTATGCCTTTTGATTCCACCAGGTACTTGTCGCCGTACAGGCCGATCAGAATTTCGCCATCCAGGCTGGTAAATTTTTTCGAAAGCACAGGTGCTCGTATTGTTGTAAGTGAACTGATTTGGGTATGGATCCCTTCCGTTACCGCATTGATTATTCTCTGGTTTATCAGGAGACGTAAAAGGAAAAGGGTTGCAATTATTAGCAAACAATAATTGGATGAGAACAATGAAAAAGATATTTATTGCATTTTGTTTCATTGCGGCACTTTTCCAGCTTGCACGTGCATCGGAAACAAAACCTGATTTTAAGAAGGATAATTCGCGCATTGAATTCAATGCTGACTGGCTGTTCGCGCGTTTCGGCAGAATGCCGGATGGATCGATAAAAGAAGAACCGGCAGGAATGGAAAAACCTGAATTTAAAGAAGAGGGGTGGCGCAAACTGGATGTTCCCCATGATTGGGGAATAGAAGGACCTTTCCGGATGGATCTGCAGAGTACTTCGGGCAAACTTCCATGGGTCGGTATCGGCTGGTACAGAAAGCATTTTAAAGTCTCAGCCAGCAACGAAGGTAAATATTTTTTTATCGATTTCGACGGCGCTATGTCGTATGCGAAAGTCTGGCTCAATGGTCATTACATAGGTGAATGGCCTTACGGCTATTCGTCGTTTCGTCTGGAAATGACAAGGTATATCAAATTTGACGGCGATAATGTAATTGCAGTTCGTTTGGATAATCCTCCTAATTCATCGCGGTGGTATCCAGGAGGCGGAATATACCGGAATGTATGGCTTGTGAAAAAAGATTCCATCCGTTTTGCACATTGGGGAGTGTTTATTACTACTCCAATTGTGTCGGAAGAGAAATCGAAAGTTAAAATAAAAACAGAAATTGAAAACTATTCAAATGCGGCTGCAAATTTAATTGCCGATATCGAGATCCGCGAGCCGGGCAAAAAAAACATTACAGCTTCTTTGACTAAGCTAAATATTAATATCCCTGCCGGTTCGGAAATTTTGCATGAAGCTGAAATAGAAATTCCATTGCCGAAACTATGGAGTGTTGATCACCCGGATCTATACTGCGCAAAAATTACGCTTCGGCAAAGCGGCAGGATAATAGAAACATCAGAGAATTATTTTGGAATTAGAAAAGCAGAATTCGATCCGGAAAATGGTTTTATTTTAAACGGAAAAAGAGTGCCTGTCCTGGGAGTTTGCAATCATCACGATCTAGGATTGCTGGGAACTGCGGTGAATATTTACGCTCTCGAAAGGCAGATAAGAATACTTAAAGAAATGGGATGCAATGCAATTCGCACCAGCCATAATCCGCCCGCTCCTGAACTTCTTGACCTGTGCGATAAGATGGGGATGCTTGTTCTTGACGAAGCTTTTGACTGCTGGAAGAGAGAAAAGATGCAGAATGATTACAGCACTTTGTTTGAGAAATGGCATAAGAAGGATATCCGGGCAATGGTCAGGAGGGATAGAAATCATCCCTGCGTCATAATGTGGAGTACGGGCAATGAAGTGTGGGAACAAAATGATATAGAACTTTCTCTGTATCTGAGAAGCCTTGTACTGGCTGAAGATTCAACCCGCCCGGTTACGGTCGGATGCAACGGCGAAGAGTCCGGATTCAACGGTTTTCAGAATACACTGGATGTCTTTGGATTTAATTACAAAACGCACCATTATAAAAATTTTCATGAAACGTCTCCGTTAAAACCTTATATCGGCACAGAAACAGCATCATGTGTGAGTACATTCGGAGAATATTTCTTTCCGGTAAGCGATGATAAATCAAAAGGATTTTTCAATTACCAGGTGAGTTCCTACGATTTATACGCTCCGCCGTGGGCTTGTCCGCCCGATGTTGAATTCGAAGCTCAGGATAAAAATCCGTCTATTGCCGGAGAATTTGTTTGGACCGGATTTGATTATCTTGGTGAACCGACGCCTTTCGGCGAAGATTCAATGCCTTCGCGCAGTTCATATTTCGGCATAATGGATTTGTGCGGTTTAAAGAAGGACAGATTCTATATCTATCAAGCAAGATGGAAAACCGATTTGCCAATGGCGCATATACTTCCGCACTGGAATTGGCCGGAACGAATCGGTCTTGTAACCCCAATTCATGTTTATACCTCGGGTGATGAATCTGAACTTTTTCTTAACGGCAAATCGTTGGGAAGAAAAATTAAAGAGCAGTTCAAATATCGCATACGATGGGATGACGTAAAATATGATCCCGGAGAATTGAAGGTTATAGCTTATAAAAATGGAAAAAAATGGGCAGAGGATGTTGTAAAAACCGCCGGTGATGCATACGAAATAAGGTTAACCGCGGAATCAAAAAAAAATAATGCAGATGGAAACGGCCTGGCATTTGTTATGATCGAAGTGATCGATAAAAAAGGCGTTATGGTGCCTGCAGCTGACAACCTGATTCAATTCGAAGTACGAGGAGCCGGAGTCATCGCTGCTGCCGGTAATGGAGATCCTACGAATCATAGAATATTCCAGTCCGATCAATATGAAGCTTTTCATGGCCGATGTTTGCTCATCGTGAAATCGATAAAAGGAAAACAAGGCTTAATCAGCATTACTGCAAAATCGAACGGGTTGAAAAACGGCACGCTGAGAATATCAACGAAGTAGTGTATATCTGAATTAATTCTTTTCATTGATAATAGGGTGCACTTTGCGTAAATTCTATAGATACACATTAATTACCTGGTGATGTCTGACTCTCTATTTGAATTAAAGGATTTCGATTACAATGAAGTATGATTTTTTACAGGTTGAACAAAAGTGGCAGGAATACTGGCAGAAGAATAAAACTTTCAGTGTTTCTGATAACGATAAAAAACAGAAGCTGTTTGTACTGGATATGTTCCCGTATCCTTCAGGAGCCGGCTTGCATGTAGGGCATCCTGAAGGTTACACGGCAACCGATATATTATGCCGCTGCCGCAGAATGAAGGGTTATTCTGTCCTTCATCCGATGGGATGGGATGCATTCGGCCTGCCGGCAGAGCGTTATGCGATGCAGACTAATATTCATCCCAGAATTACCACGGAGAAGAATATCGAGACCTTCCGGCGCCAGATCAAAATGCTCGGCTTGAGTTACGATTGGGATCGCGAAATAAATACCACGGATCCCAAATATTACAGATGGACACAATGGATATTTTTAAAAATATTCAATTCCTGGTTCGATCCGCGGGAACGAAAAGCCAGGCCTATCGAGACTCTTGAGCGTGATCTTGATACAAACGGAACGAAGAACCTGGATATCGACAGGCATTTTACCGCTGAAGAATGGAAGAAAAAATCAAAAAAAGAAAAACATGATTTTATTGCACAGTTCCGTCTGGCATATATTACCGAGATTCCGGTCAATTGGTGTGAGAAGCTAGGAACAGTCCTGGCGAACGAAGAAGTCACCGAGTGGACCGAAAAAGGGTATACAGTTGAACGCCGTCCTATGCGGCAATGGATGATGCGTATTACGGCATATTCCGACAGGTTATTGGAAGATGCGAAAGAATTGGACTGGCCGATCTCGACTCTGGAACAGCAGAGGAATTGGATAGGACGTTCAGAAGGCGCCGATGTTGTATTTCCCGTAAAAGACAGGGAAGAAAAAATAAAAGTATTTACAACACGGCCGGATACTTTGTTCGGAGCGACATATATGGTACTCGCACCTGAACACCCTCTTGTGGATATTATCGCATCGAAGGAACAGTTACAGGAAATTCAAAAATACAGAAAAGAAGCTTTAGCAAAAAGCGAGCTTGAGCGGGGAACGGAAAAAGAAAAAACCGGAGTGTTTACGGGAGGATATGCGGTAAATCCGGTCACGGGAAAAGAAATACCGATCTGGATTGCAGACTATGTGATGATGGGATACGGCACAGGGGCTATTATGGCCGTGCCCGGGCATGATGAACGGGATATGGAATTCGCGAAAAAATTCGGACTGCCTATTATAAAAGTTGTCGATGGAGGTGCAGACGCTCCTGAATGCTTTGTTGGAGATGGGGTAGGCATCAATTCAGCCAATGCTGAAGTATCGCTAAACGAACTTCCAACACCGGAGGCAAAAAAGACAATTACCGCCTGGCTGGCAAGAAAAGGAATAGGCAAAGGAACCGTCCAGTTTAAACTTCGTGATTGGCTTTTTGCGCGCCAGAGATACTGGGGCGAGCCGATTCCAATTATTAATCTTGAAGACGGCACCATGAAAGCTCTTGATGAAAAGGATCTGCCCCTGGAACTGCCTGACCTGGAAAAATTTCAGCCAAGCGGAACAACAGAATCGCCTCTGGCTCTGGCCGTAAATTGGATTAATGTTGTTGATAAAGAAACAGGATTGAAGGGTCGCCGCGAAACAAACACAATGCCCCAGTGGGCCGGTTCGTGCTGGTACTATTTGCGTTTTATTGATCCCCGAAACGATTCGGCTTTTTGTGATCCCGCAAAGGAAAAAAGATGGATGCCGATAGACCTTTACGTTGGCGGCTCGGAACATGCAGTACTTCATCTTATGTATTCACGATTTTGGCATAAAGTGCTTTTCGATCTCGGTTATGTCAGTACAAAAGAGCCGTTCATGAAATTAAGGCATCAGGGAATAATTCTCGGTGAGGATTCGCGCAAGATGTCGAAGTCCTGGGGAAATGTGGTGAATCCTGATGATGTTGTAAAAGAATACGGAGCGGATTCGATAAGATTGTTCGAAATGTTTATGGGTCCGCTGGAAGATATGAAACCCTGGAATACACGCGGTGTGGAAGGTGTATTTCGGTTCCTTAACCGCGTTTGGAGATTGTTTATAAACGATGAAGGAAAATTGGATTTGTCTATAAAGGAATCGGAGCCCGATCCTGATTTTGAACGTATTTATCATCAGACGGTAAAAAAGGTCGGAGAGGATATTGAGGGACTTCGTTTCAACACTGCAATTTCGCAGATGATGATATTTATAAATGAAACTATGAAACTTGATGTAAAGCCGCGAAAACTGCTGGAAAATTTTATCCTGCTCCTTGCACCATTTGCACCTCACATTTCTGAAGAGATATGGGAAAAATTAGGCCATACAAAAACCCTTGCATATGAAACTTGGCCTGAGTATGACGAGGTAAAATGTGCAGAATCGAATATTGAAATTGTGCTTCAGATTAATGGAAAAATTCGCGGTAAAATAATTACAGCGAAAGATACTCCCAATAATGAATTGGAAAGACTTGCATTGGACGATGCCAACATCAAGCGTTATACCGATGGGAAACGGATCGTAAAAAAAATAGTTATTCCAAATAAACTGGTAAATATCGTGATAGCCGGATAGGATATTATAACAGTGAGCAAGCTGTCGGTTGTTGTTATAACTAAAAATGAAGAGAAAAATGTCCGCGACTGTCTGGATTCGGTTTCATGGGCAGATGAAATTATTGTGGTTGATGCAGGCAGTACAGATCGTACCGTTGATATTGTAAAGGAATATTCAAAAAAGGTTTTCAGCAGGCCATGGGACGGGTACGGCGCGGCAAAAAATTTTGGAATAGCTCAATGCTCCGGCGAATGGGTATTATCTATAGACGCCGACGAGCGTATTACTCCAGAACTGCGTGATGAAATACTCGGAAATATTGAGAATGACAATATTAAAATTTCAGCTTTCAGCGTGCCCCGGCGTGCGAATTTTATGGGAAAATGGATTTATCGTTGCGGTTGGTATCCGGGAAGGATAACACGGGTATTCAGGCGTTCAAAGGGAAGATTTACGGAAGAAAAAGTCCATGAACGTCTGGAAATAGAGGGAATAGTTGTTTCGCTCAAATCCGACCTGCTTCATTATACAGATCCGGATTTGAAAAGTTATTTTAATAAATTCAATAAGTATACTTCACTTGCAGCTGAAGAACTTATGGATCGCGGTAAGAAGTTCTCTCTTATAAAATTAATTGCAAATCCCGTATGGATTTTTTTTAGAATGTATATTTTAAAACGCGGCTTTCTTGATGGAATTCCGGGATTCATTCTATGTGTGCTTTCTGCCAATTATGTTTTTACAAAATATGCTAAACTCTGGGAGCATTCAAAACAGAAGGAAGGTGGCAATCGATGACTGCAGATAAGAATACTTCAATTTTTTTCAGTCTGGTTATGACTTTCCAGGCTGCCGCCATGCAGCAGATGGGCAAGATTAAAAATCCGTTTACCGATAAGATCGAAAGAGACCTTCAGCAGGCACAGTTATCTATCGATATTCTGGATATGCTGGCTGCTAAAACCGAAGGCAATTTATCGGAAGATGAATCACGTTTTCTGAAAGGGGCTTTACAGGAGTTAAAATTAAACTATGTCGATGAATCCTCTAAAGGAGAATCGGCCGAAGAGAAAGAAAAGGCGCCGTCATGAAATTCGGAATATGCGGTAATTTAGAGAAGGAAGAACTGCCGCGTGTAGTTGAAAAATTTATACGCAGGTGTCGAAAAGAAAAAATACAGTTTGTTTTGCCTGATACGCTTTTAAAAGGACTGCGCGGCAGGATCGATAGAAAATTCCTTTCAAAATCCAATATAGTACCCGAAAACAGAATACAATCAGCCTGTGATATCATTGTCTCGATCGGCGGCGATGGAACAATTCTTCGTATCGCAAGACTTGTCAGCGAAAACTCAACACCAATTTTGGGGATAAATCTGGGCAAATTGGGATTCCTGACTGAAGTAACTGTCGACGAACTTGATGATTGCTTCGATGAAATTTTGAACGGCGATTATAAAATTGAAGACAGGATGATGGTACAGGCGCGTATTAACGGATCGAAACGTTCTATGCTTGCACTAAATGATATCGTATTAAGCCAGACTGATTCATCCCGCATGTTCGATGTTCAAACATTTATGAACGGGGAGCTTTTATCGATTTTCACATGTGATGGGACTATAGTGGCGACACCGACTGGATCGACTGCATATGTTTTATCAAATGGAGGACCTATAGTCACACCCACTAACCGTTCATTGTTGATAAACCCGATTTGTCCCCATTCGTTAACTGCAAGAACAGTGGTCGTTCCGGAAGAATCTGTTATTACGTTAAAAGTTCAAAAGGCACATGGAAAAATGCGTATTACAGCCGATGGGCAGTCGCAGGTTTTCGTTCATTTGCCGCTTGAAGTTGTTATTGAACGCTCATCCCGAGTTACACGGCTTGTCAAGAGAATGAAGACCAGTTATTATGATGTTCTGCGGCGCAAGCTAAATTGGGGCAGAGACGCACGGAATTCATAACCGGATTGTATCAGTTAAACTCAGCGCCTTCATCTATCCACTTTTTTATTCCGGCAATTTGATTCTCTGTTAACTGCTCGGAATATTCCGGCGGCATAAAAGGGGGTTTGCCGTTTATGGATAGAAACAATCTGCTGCCGTCTGCATTACCCGGTATAACAAGTCCTGGCCAATTTAATAATGCCGAATAAGAAGGATATTCGAGATTCAAACCGCTGCTGGGTGTTGTGCCGCCGTGGCAATGGGACGCACATTTCCGCTGAAGTAAAGGCCCGACGTGTTTTGTAAAACTGATGCTGTCGTCAGGGAAGATAATTTCATTTGTTGAATCGGTTATTGTATCTTTGCATGAAGTTAAAAGACTTGAAAGGAAAATCAGGATCAGAAAGGGAAAAAACAGTATTTGTCTCATAAAAAAATTTTAAGAGATGGCTTATTAATGATTGTTTATAAAATACTAAAAATCTGCTTATGGAGCAATTAGTTTATGATTGACTTTACTGTAATCCTTGGGTATATTTTAATACGTGTAGGGCCGTTAGCTCAGCATGGGAGAGCGCCACAATGGCATTGTGGAGGTCACCGGTTCGATCCCGGTACGGTCCACCAAGAAGGGCAATCAATAAAGGTTGTCCTTTTTCTATATTATGTATGCAGTGTATATAATGAAGAGCAAGAAGACAGGCCGTTATTATACAGGCCATACGGATGCAGTAAAACGCCGGATGGTGGAGCATAATACGGGGATGTCGAAATATACGAGGCGAGATAGGCCGTGGAAATTG
>JAFGLB010000119.1 GCA_016928255.1 Bacteroidota bacterium | reverse complement strand
GCAAGTTCATCGTAATGATACAGCCTTTTCGGTTCATTGACAGTTACAATGCCTTCAAGTTTTTCAGCTTCGATCCGGCGGGCAATATCCGGAACAACCCTGCGTTCGAGCCATACAAATCTTTTAGCTTTTTTTTCCTCATCGGTCTCGCGCAGTTTTTCAAGATAATATGAATACGGTCTCCCGAAAACCCGGCTGAATATCTGTGCTACACGGTGCTTTCGATCGCCGACAATTTTTGGATCGGCTGCAAATGAAAGCAGTATCGTATTTGAAACTATAACATTGCCGTTTCGATCGTATATATTGCCGCGCGTCGCCGGAAGAGCAAATGTCCTTTCATATTGCTTGCGTGCCAGGTCTTTATATTTGCCGGCATCTATCACCTGAATTTTAACCAATCGGACAAGAATCACTGCAAAGAAAACCGCGAAAACCAGCTTTACTATCAGAAAGCGTGAACGGGAGAGCAGCACATTATCACTGCCCTGAATTGCGTTATTTCTATCCCGATAACTCATTACTTTTCTTCCTGCTGCTGCTGTAATATTTCATCGATTTGATTTACACGTTCCGGGTCGACTTCTATCCAGACCGGAAGCTGTTTTGAATTACGCAGATTCAGCTCGTCGCCGGCAATCTGCTGAATACGTTCAAGACCGGATAACCGGTTGATTTGCACTTTCAAAAGTTCCTGTCCGTTTAAAATTTGACGGTGTTTTATTTGAAGCTGATTATTCTGCATCATAAGCCGCCCTACTGCCAGGATATTTCCTATATAAAGAACACTTGCGACGGCGACAGCAAAAAGAACCAGGACAACCGTAAAAGGCGATACTTTTCTGCGGCGCGGTTTTTTATTCACCGCCAGCGGAACACCGTCCGTATTAATGCTCACATGGCTGTCTGCGCCGTTCCTACCGCCATACACCATATCCCGCGCTTCACGGATTCTCGGGATGGAAATAGAAGAAATATTCTCATCCAGATCTGCGGCCTTGCGTTCTATGTATGTTTTGCCGGAGATTTCTGTCTCGGTTTTCATTTTAGTTTTCCTGCACTTTTTCAGCAGCGCGCAATTTCGCGCTCCTCGCACGAATATTTTCTGCTGTTTCTTTTTCGGATGCCGTGACCGGTTTCTTGGTCATAATTTTCAGAACCGGCTGAACAGGTATATCCGGTACTATCTTGTTCCCGGAAGAAATCATCTTCGCCGATAATGAACGAAACGATTCTTTTACCAGACGATCCTCCAAAGAGTGATAGGATATTATTACAATCCTTCCACCGGGATTCAAAACATCAGCCGAGTCTTTGATCGCCAGCCGCAGATTTTCAATCTCGCCGTTAACTTCAATCCTCACAGACTGAAAAATCCTTGCAAGAGTCTTGATCAGGAAACGGCCCCCAATAACCTGCTCGACAAGAGCAGAAAGCTGGCCGGTAGACTCGATCCGTCGATTAATTCGGTAACGAACTACGGTTTTTGCAATCCGGTTTGCCTGCTTTTCCTCGCCGTACTTACGAAAAATTTCCGCAAGCGACTGTTCATCGTATTGGTTCAGGATATGCCTCGCATCCAGTTTTTGAGAACGATCCATACGCATATCAAGCGGTGCATCAGATCTAAAACTGAATCCTTTTTCGGCAGAATCTATTTGAAACGATGAGACGCCTAGATCAAGCAAAATACCCTGTACCGAATTTATCCCAAGTTGAGAAAGAACAGATTTAATATTCTTGAAATTTCCCTTTACAGATATAAAACGCTCTCTATAGTATTCCAGATTTTTGCGGGATGCCTCCAATGCATCGTTATCCAGATCAATTCCAATTACTTTTCCGGAATGATCGAGCTGTTCGAGCAGCGCTTTTGCATGACCGCCGCCGCCCAGTGTCCCGTCTACGTAAAATCCATTTTTTTCAGTTAGAAGATATTTAAGAACCTCCTGCAGAAGAACGGGAGTATGATATATATATTCCTCCAAAATGCGTCGCCATGCTATTGCTGGGATTTAAAAACCTGCTCAGCAACTGTTTCATATGTGTCCGGATGATTTTTCTGATATTCTTCATATACAGCAGGATTCCAGATTTCGATCCTGTCCAGTACGCCGAGAATCAATACCTCGTTATCAATATTTGCGAACTTGATTAAATCGGGCGGAATGGTTATTCGGGACTGATTGTCGAGCTTCGAATCGTTTGCACGTTCAAACAAGGTCCGTGCATAGAAACGATGCTGCGCATCAAGAAATGAAAGACTCCGGACAAATTGTTCAAGTTTGTTCCATTCATCCTGCGGGTAGATATAAAGACATCTCTCAAATCCGCGCGTAATGACAAAATTGCCTTTTACACTGGCGGCAAGATTAATGCGTAATTTCGCAGGAAGCGCTACTCGACCTTTCTCATCAACTGAATATAAATACCTGCCTTTAAAAGATGACACAAAGCCCTCTTTTTTGTTAAAAATTCGGAGGAATCCTTTTCCCGGATTCCCCACTTTTCCCCACACTGAGGATGAAATTTACGGAAATACAGTTGAAAGTCAAGAGAAATCTGAGATTTAGTCGAATAGTATTCAGCACTTAAAGAATATTTCCCCCAAAAAGACCATAAACTGCTTAAATTGGGAAGTTTTACCAATTATCGTTATACGATCATGAAAATTTTCTAAACAATTCAGAATTTGCTTCAATAATTTTAAGGAGAACTTTCCTTTTAATATTAGTCTCAGCACGAGAAATATCAGAACTATCTTGTAACGAAATCGTTACAGCCGATTTGTCAAAATACGACAGGTAAAATCTTGACAAGCCGAGCATATTTTTATATTGTCTTACTGCCAGTGCAGGACGAAGAAGGGGATAATTTCTTCACCAGATTGTCTAACATTCTGTTTTCAGGGGAATATGATATTCATAAATTCCTAAAAGAAACGAGACCGTGAAAAAATGAAACAATTACGCATTAGAAAAAGTTCTCCATGGATATTGGCGATTATATCCGTCCTCATGCTGCTGTCGTTTTCGTGCAAAGATGCGGGAGTTCAACCGCCTGACAATACATTTGTTTTAACAGTAGATGATGCAAGCTGCACAGAGGTATATCTACAGTTAATAATTGGAGCAGGTATTACTGACCGAACGGTAATTCTTAAACGTGATACAATAACTCTCTTTACAAAAACAATTGATGCAGCCGGGATGTTTATTACAGATACCAACCTTGTACCCAATCATACTTATACCTACACAGCATTTTTACCTAATAATTCATTGACTTCAAGTTTAACGGCTCGCACGATGGACACAACAAGCAACAACTTTACCTGGCAGACATTTACCTTCGGTGATGCAAGTGCCGGCGGCGGTGTGCTTTACGATGCAGCAATTATAGATGAAAATAATATCTGGGCTGTAGGAGAAATAAAAATAGCTGACACAAGTGAAAATGGATACACAACTTATAATGCTGTGCATTGGGATGGGAATGATTGGGAGTTGAAGAGAATTACTATAAATTTCAGAGGATCCCAAATTACTCCACCTCTTGAAGGAGCTTTTATATTTTCAAGCAGTGATATTTGGTTTGTTGGAAGTTTACCAATACATGGTGATGGAGAGAATTGGACTATATATGATTTGCGTACTACCGTTGATCCAAATTTATCTTTATCAAAAGCATGGGGGAATAGCTCAGATAATGTTTATTTTGTAGGATTGAGTGGCAGTATTGCCCATTATCAAAACGGGCAGTGGAGTAAAATAGAAAGCGGAACTGATTTGCCGTTTAGTGATATTTATGGAGCAACGAATATTGCAGGAAAGCAGGAGATATTGGCAGTATGCACAAGAAATTATCCACCAGGCAGTAAACTTTTTATTCTGGAGGGAAATACAGCCAGAGAAATTCCATTGGATCCAATTCGATGGGAGGATCTGCTCTCATTGTGGTTTATTCCGGACAGGCATTATTATCTTGCAGGAAGCGGTATCTATGAAAAGAAGAATTTACCAGATAGTATCTGGGCAAACAAACCTTTAGACATTACCCGGTATGGTATGTCAGCAATACGAGGTAACGGTTTGAATGATGTCTTTTCGGTCGGGGCATTCGGAGAAATTCTTCACTATAACGGAGTGCGGTGGAAAAGCTTTATGGATGAGACTGGCTGGTTTGACGGGGCTTATGGAAAGTTAGCAGTCAGAGATAATATTATCGTTGCTGTTGGAGGTGAGGGACAGCTCGCAAAAATACTTATTGGAAAAAAGAATAATTAGAAGGGAGGGAACGATGGAAAAATCTCCACCGGAAAATGAGCAGCAGTGATTGGAGCACTGCTGCCTTAAAAACCGCATTTAAGCGGATTGATCTACAAAACAAATTACGCACCCTGATAACTTATCGCTATACAGGTGAAAAGCGTTTATTTGTTTTGAAGATCTGCTTGGTCGTAAAGTAGCAACACTTGTGGATGAAATGAAGGAAACCGGTCGTTACTCTGTCAACTTTGATGGTTCAAGACTTTCAAGCGGTGTGTACTTTATTCGAATGAACATTCAACCGCAGGAAGGGGCAGCAATTGTTCAGGTTAAGAAGATGTTGATGACAAAATAACAATAGTTATTTTGGCAGAAATCCCGCTTCTTTTTAGCGGGATGTTGACAAAGTAATGACATTTTAAGTCTAAAAGGGATTGAGTAAACAAAAGCCCGTTTCTTAATTTACAAAATCGGTTTTTGTTTTAAAGAGAAAAATTGTATTTATGCTGTCAATTATATAGTTTGGAACACACTTGTCCATAATAAGTACTTTAATTAATTGACCTACGAAAAATATGGATGAAAAACAAGGCGAACGAAACGTCCGCACAGAATTCTGTCCGAGTGGCGCTTCTGGCGCCACGAGTTAATTCTGTGCAGTGAAGTGAGCCGCAGTTTTACCCATATTTTTCGTCAGTCTTGACTTTTTCTTTTGTCATTTCTTTTGTGTCAAGACAAAAGAAATGACGTTCAGCATAATATATATTTGACAGTATATATAAATCTAATTATTTCATATAATAGCTTACTACTGCTCAAAGCTAAAATATTGCCTAATATGGTTCATTTACAGAACCTTAAGAGTATTACTTACAGTATTTTGGACAGCAGTGAGTTTGGATTTGTTAATTAAAAAGAACATCTAACAATGTCACAAAACAGAAGAGATTTTCTAAAATCTGCCGTACTTGCTGCCGGTGCCGCGATGATTATCAATGACCCTTATACATCTATTGCCGAAAATATTCCGGCTCACATGAAATCCGGTTCTATGAAACTTTCATACCGCCCGTATACTCTCGAATTAAAACATGCTTTTTCCATCTCTTCAAATACAAGAACAACAACACCGATAGTTCTAACTGAAATTGAATTCAACGGAATATCAGGCTTCGGTGAAGCTTCAATGCCCCCGTATCTCGGAGAATCTCACAAAACTGTTACGGACTTTCTTTCGGAAGTTGATTTAAGCAAGTACGAAAATCCATTCGACCTGGAAAACATTCTTGACGATATAGACAACATCAAACCCGGGAACACTGCCGCCAAGGCATCTGTGGATATTGCACTTCATGATCTCGTCGGCAAGCTGATGGGACAACCCTGGTTTAATATCTGGGGTTATGATAAAAACAAGACTCCTTATACATCTTTCACTATCGGTATAGATAAGCCGGAAATTATCCGGCTGAAAACAAAAGAAGCCGAACAATATAAAATACTAAAAGTAAAGCTCGGCCGCGAAACCGATAAGGAAATGATTGAAACCATACGCTCGGTTACCGATAAGCCTCTAACCACCGATGTAAATCAGGGCTGGAAAGAAAAAGAAAAAGCGCTTGAAATGCTCCACTGGCTCAAGGAACGAAACGTGATCGTGGTGGAACAGCCCCTGCCGAAAGAACAAACAGACGACCTGGCATGGCTGGCGGAACGATCGCCGATTCCGATTATCGGAGATGAGGGAGTTCAGCGCCTTGCCGATGTAAAAAAGGCGGCCGGCGTATATCACGGAATCAAGATCAAGCTCATGAAATGCACAGGAATGCGCGAAGCGCAGAAAATGCTTCTGCTCGCCCGGTCGCTCGGCCTGAAAGTGATGATAGGATGTATGACCGAGACTTCCTGCGCAATATCCGCTGCATCTCATCTTTCTCCCATGTGTGATTGGGCTGATCTTGACGGTGCGCTTCTTATAAAAAATGATATTTTCGACGGCATGAAAGTTACAGACGGAAAAGTGACTTTACCGGCCCGGCCGGGTATTGGAGTTGTCAAGATATAACCGAAAATCCTTAACCTTGTCAGGGTTTATAACCTTGACAAGGTTAGAGAACGCCTAATTTAAAAAACTTTTTTTCAAGCTCTGAAGTCCCCGTAAACAGTACCGACTGTATACCTGTTTTTTTTGCAGCCTCGACATTTTCTTCAATATCGTCAATGAAAAGCATATCGTGAGCGGGAATTCCCTGATCCTTAATTATAAAATCATAAAAATCACCGGAAGGTTTCATTACCTTCAGTTGGTAAGAAAGATAATGCTTTTGAAAGCTTTTTAATCCGTCCAGCTTTATAAGACTCTGCTTATAATGAATTTCGTTTGTATTGCTTACAAGCGCGGTTTGACAGTTGGCAGATACGCGTTTCACTATATCAGCCATACCTTCTACAGGCTGTTTAATAATGCTTGAAAACGCCTGTTCTATCTGCTCGTTTGTAAACTTATCCTGAAATACTATTCTGAGTCCGTTCAGGTATTCATCGGTTGCAATATTACCCGTTTCATACTTCAGGGTCAATGACGAATACCCTTTTTTAAACGGCAGGATTTCTTCCATCCTGAAAAATCCAAGTTCTCTCCAGAACGAATTAAAATCGATATACACTATTACATTGCCGAGATCAAACAAAACCGTGTTTATTCGATTCATTCTGAATATCCGATCAGTAAAATAATTAATTTTCTTTCAGCGGAGGGAATGGGATGAACAATTCGTACACCGATTTCGGGCCTGTTAAGTTTTCATCAAGCATCATAACTCTTAATAATAATCCCTCCGACTTAAAATCGCATTTAACGAAATGAAACATGCGGTATTTGGTATCCCATTTTACCTGGTCCTGCAATTCATCCGCCTCTCCTTCTTCCAGCTTATGGAGCAAACCGCCGCCGCCGCCAATTACCAAAAAATGTTTGCCTGCAAGCGTATCATTGAAATGCTGAAAAGTATGCGCATGCCCGCTGATGAAGATGCGGCATTTGCGTGATTTTAAAAATGAAGGTACAAATGTCCTGCGTACTTTTTTATCGCTTCCTACGATCGTGCTGTTTGAGAACGGTGAGTGATGGCAGGCAACTATTGTCATTTTTACTGTCGAATCTTTCTCAAGAGACTGCAGTTTATCATTATACCATTTTTCCTGGTATTCTTCATCAGAACGGTTCAGGTGTGCAAAATTCGAGTTCAACAATATAATTGCCAGTGAATCGATCCGTACTGAATAACCGGTTCTATTAAAATCAGGGAATCTTTTTTTCAGATTAGTCTCCCCGGAATTTGAAAACAAAAGATAGTCATGGTTTCCGATCGCAGCATGTACAGAAATATTTTTTAATTTTAAATCAGCAAGAAATGTATCCACGGCAGTCCAGTTATTATCGAACGAACCCATTGCTGTCAGATCGCCGAGCATAAAAACCGACGATACGGCCGAATCGCTGAGAATTGCATCAAATAGAATTTCCGTAGCTTTTTCGTTATTGTGTGTTTTAACAAAGAATTTTTCCGCTGCCATCGGTGCCTGTGTATCGCTGATAAATATAATTGATTGCCGCGTGCTATCAGCGATTTTGATGTTTTCGGATTGAAGAACTTCGCTCTTGCATTCAGCTTGTACTGCAAACACAAGCAATGCAGCATATAAAATTTGCCGTATTGTAATCATAAATTATTTTCTGAAATTATTGTTCAATATTCTTTACGATTTGCATAAAAATTCATAAGCAAGCCGATCATAATCATATTGGCTACTAGTGAAGAACCGCCGTAGCTTAGAAAAGGGAGCGGAAGGCCGACCACGGGCATCAATCCCATGGACATGCCCGTATTTATGACAATATGGGTGCCCAATATACCCATTATTCCTATTGCTGCGATACTGCTGAATCTGTTTCTTGAAATACTTGCTACATGAAGAATATGCAATATAAGCGCTGCAAACAGTCCCAAAACAACCGATGCTCCCAGAGTTCCGAATTCCTCGCCCGTAACGCAAAATATAAAATCCGTCCACTGTTCAGGAATGTAGTTCAGCTGAGTCTGGGTTCCTTTAAGAAATCCTTTTCCAAAGAAACCGCCTGAGCCGATTGCGATCTTGGATTGGACAACGTTGTAGCCTGCGCCCAAAGGGTCGGCTTCCGGATTTAAAAATGCAGAAATTCTTTTTTGCTGATAGACATGCATGCTTTCATAAAAAACCTGTACGGATAATCCTACCGCCAGCATAACGCCGAAAGCAATAGCCACTGTAAATTTATTTTCGCGAAATATGTACAGCAACGCCGCTCCGACAGCGACTGCAATCAGGAAATATGCTGTTCCCAGAAGCGCGCCGAATGCCGTAAGAATAGGAACGAGAATTGCTATTAGAATAAAATTAGATGCTCCAGCCCAATAAAGCAGCGGCAGCAGCACCGCGAAAAAAACAATAGCCGTGCCAAAATCAGGTTGTGCAAGAATAAGCAGCATCGGCAAGGCAAATATTCCCAATGAAATGAAAAGATGTTTAACTCTCGAAATAGAGACGTCGGTTTTTGCAATATATGAAGCAAATGCCAGTACTGTGGTAATTTTAGCAAATTCGGACGGCTGTCCGCCCAGGCCTATAAGTCCGAACCAGCTTTTGGAACCTTTTATTGTGCTGCCTATTACTAAAATTATTACCAGAGTCGCTACTGCAATTAAGTAGGAAGTAATTGAAAGCCGCTGCAGGGTTCGGAGTGGAATAAAAGAAACGATTATCATAAGAACGAAACCGATGCCTGCCCACAGAGCCTGCCGGTGAAAATTGACGGCATTATTTATATCGAATGTCGCGCTGTAAATGGATATCAGTCCGATCACAACCAGGGCAATGCAGATAAAAAAAGCGCGAAAATCAAAATACTCTTTAAAATAAGAGAACATACTAATTGTGTCCTTTTTCAGTTGACGTTTTCGTCGTATCTTTTGTTGCTGCAGAAGGTGCAGGTTTATAAATCTGGCGGCGCAATTCTCCGAAAAGATATTTTTCTATCACCAGGCCTGCAATTGGAGCGGCTTTTGATCCTCCAAAACCGGCATTCTCAAGCATTACAGCAATAGCGATTCTCGGTTGATCAAAAGGAGCAAAACCGACATACCATGCATGATCTTCGCCATGTGGATTCTGCGAGGTTCCAGTTTTACCGGCTGACACAATTCCTTGAACATGCGCAAGCCTGCCTGTACCGCCGGGCTCTTCAACGACGCGGCGCATGCCTTCTCTAATCATTCTCATTGCATCGTAATTAAGCCACACCGGAATTTCGCTGTGATCGATAACATCCAATCTATTCGTGCGTTTATTGCGGATCGAATTTACCGCATGGGGCTGAATGATCGTACCGTTATTCGCAAATGCTGCAACATATTGAGCCATTTGCAGCGGCGACACACCGATTTCGCCCTGTCCGATACCGAGACTGACAATATATCCCTGAGTCCATTTGCCTTTTCCGTACACGCGATCATAATATTCAGTCGATGGAATTAATCCCGATGTTTCTTCGCTGATATCTATTCCGGTCGGTTTACCGAATCCAAATCTCTTGCTGTATTCATGGAGCTTATCCAATCCGACTTTTAAGACAAGTTGATAAAAAAACACATCGCATGACTGCTGGATGGCTTTGATTACACTTACGGATCCATGTACGTGAACATCTTTAAAAGTCCTGTTTCCGAATCTGAAAGCGCCTTTGCACAAAATGCTTGAATGCTCGTTAATTACACCTTCTTCAAGTCCTGCCGCAGCAACAACCATCTTGAATGTTGAACCGGGCGGGTATCGCGTCATAGTCGCGCGGTTAAAAAGAGGCTTGCCGGGATCGGTATTCAGTTTTGTCCATACTTCAGAAGAAGTGACTCCGCTGAAGACTGACGGATCAAAATCCGGTTTGCTTACCATAGCTAAAATTCCGCCGTCATTCGGATCGATTGCCACAAGCGCCCCGCGGTAATTTGTCATCAGCGATTCGGCAAAGGCCTGGAGTCCGAAGTCCAAGCTGAGTATTAGGTCAAATCCTTCTTTTGACGGAATATCTCTGCGTCCTTCTTCCAGATGTCCCAGAAGTTGTCCTTTTGAATTAACGGAAATGTATTCATATCCTTTTTCTCCCCTTAGAAACGTCTCGTAACTCGCTTCCAATCCCGATGACCCGACAAGATCGCCCTGCTGGTAAAGCGAACCGGTCCGCTTAAGCTGTTCGTC
>JAFGLB010000118.1 GCA_016928255.1 Bacteroidota bacterium | reverse complement strand
CAGCATCGATTCCAAATCTGAAAGTAGAGTTACTGCCTCCCGTATTATGCAAAGGACTTCCGCAGCAGCAGGATTTTGAAGCCCTCGAAAAACTGGCCGCCGCAATTGCGGATAAACATAAAGGACTGGCGTAAAAATCACGTTTATGCTTTCCGAAAGTTATTGTAAATAGCAGGACTTTCGGAAAGCTGCAGGGGACGGATTTTCGAAAAACTGCCGGAAAGAATTTTCAGAAAGCAACTAAAACTCCTTTTTTACGTATGAATGAACATATTTGAATTATGTTCGTTGAATTGAAAAATTTTTCCGTCAGATAAGGATCCGTAATGAAAAAATATACCATAATTATTTTTTGCTTTGCAGCTGCAAAAATTCTGCTCCACCTGCTGAATCCAGAGTATGGTTATCACCGTGACGAAATGTATTATATTGCGATAAGCGATAATTTTACATTCCGGAATCTCGATATGCTGCCTCTAACGCCGCTCTATCTGAAATTTATCGCGGCAATATTCGGATATTCCCTGAAAGCCGTTCACTTCGCATCAGCTCTCTGCGGGGCATTATCACTTGTGTTTGCCTGCCTGATTACAAAAGAATTCAAGGGCGGCCATCATGCTGTATTTCTTACAGGCCTGTTCGGTTTGTTTTCTGGATTTATAATTTTCGGCGGACTTTTTTCTTATGATAGTCTTGAGTTCCTTATTATTACAACAGCTCTTTATATACTGTTGAGAATATTCAATGAGGGGAAAAAAGAATTATGGATCGTGTTCGGCATAGTGATGGGACTGGGTTTAATGAACAAGCTTACTATACTGTTTTTTGGATTTGCAGTTTTTTTAGGTTTGTGGTTGGTTCCGCAAAGAAAATTATTTAAGGAAAAATGGATCTGGCTGGCAGGTATTATTGCCCTGGCTTTTCTTGTTCCGTATCTATTGTGGCAGTCGAAAAACGGCTGGTATTTTTTGGATTTTGCTAAGACTTATGCAGGGGGAAATTCTTATATAGCCTCTTTGCCTGAATTCTTCTGGAATCAATTGATCGGCAATAATGTGATTAATTTCCCGGTATGGATTACGGGATTATTTTTACTGCTTTTTTCGAAGAACTGGTCGCAGTACAGGTTTTTTGGATTTGTTTATATAATTCTTTTCCTTCTTTTCTTCAGCGTCGGGGCAAAGTTCTATTTTTTAATACCAATGTATTCCATTCTGTTATCAGCCGGTTCTGTGAAACTTGAAGGTCTCTTTGCTGTCAATGAAGGTTCAGTAAAAAAACGTGTTTTGCTGAAGTATGTACTGCCCGTTTTTTATGTGATCCTGTCTCTCCCGACGGCAGCCCTGGCAATACCTTTTCTATCTGTCGAATCCTTTGAAAAATTTTCTGAATATATCGGCGGTGATGCGGGGATAAAACACAGTTATGCACGAACCCGCCGCCTGCCTCAGCATTTTGCCGACCGTTTCGGCTGGGAAGAAATGGCGATGGAAATATCGAAGGTATATGAAAGTCTTCCGGCTTATGAGAAGGGAAAAACCGGAATAATAACAGAGAACTGGGGGGAAGCAAGTGCGGTAAATCTTTATAGAAATAAATACTCCCTGCCTGAAGCGATCTGCGGCGACGGGTGGTATTATTACGAGACTTTAAGAAAGAAGAATTTCAAGGAAATATATATTGCCTACGGCCTGAGAGCATCGGATGCCGCCGAGGTTTTTAATTCTGTCGAGCTTAAAGGAATTTTTAAAAATGAATATTGTATCCTGAATGAAAATAATCGCCGTATCTTCCTCTGCAGTTTGCCCAAATATGATTTGTATAAATACTGGACCGTTCTTGGCCGCATGGATGAAAAATTCTCAGACCTGGTTAACAAGGGTAAAATTGATACGGCAATCGCATATTATTATCATAATAAAAAAAATGATACATCAGCTTTAATGTTTACCAGAAGACAGGTAAGTACGCTGGGGAATGAATTACTCAGCCGGAACAGAATTGATGAAGCAATAAAACTTTCCATATTTAATACGGAAATATTTCCATCATCCTCTTTTGCATATTACTGGCTGGGGGAAGCCTACAAGAAAAAAGGGAACCTGGAACTGGCTGCTGTGAATTATCAGAAAGCATTAAATATCGATCCTGAAAGTATCCTTGCCTATGAAAGGTTGATGGAATTAAGAAGAGAATAGTTACTGCATTTTTCGAAAAGTGAAGTATTTGATTTAAGCCATTCTGGAGCTATCTGATTGCAGCATTGGTAAATTTATCCGATCGGTGACCGGATTCTGCAGGGTCCTGTTTTTTCTTAGTGGATTGGCTTGCCGTGTCCCTGCAAGGAATCTGATACCATAGCTTGATTTTAAGATGAAGAACAGACATATTTTCAATGCACAGTAATAATGCAGACAGCAAAGCTGTTTCGAGAATTTATGAAAGAAAGGTCTAATACCATGAAGCACCTTATACTCGCAGTCATATTAAATATTCTTGTCGTTTTTATTCTTCAGGCCCAGTCCGTTGTGGAACCGGTCAGTCCGCCCTTATATAAAGATCAAAGCCGCAGTATGGAAGAAAGAGTCAACGACCTGGTTTCGCGGATGACGCTGGATGAGAAAATCGGACAAATGATCAATGCGGCCAATAAAATAGAACGGCTTGACGTACCCGATTACAACTGGTGGAGCGAGGGTTTGCACGGTGTCGGGTACTCCGGAATCGCTACCGTTTTTCCCCAGGCAATCGGGTTAGGCGCAACGTGGAATGAAGACCTGATGTACCAGGTAGCAGATGTGATATCGACAGAATTCAGGGCAAAGTTCAATGACTATCAGAGCAAAGGCGAGAGAGGTGCTTTTAAGGGACTCACAGTCTGGTCGCCGAATATAAACATCTTCCGCGATCCGAGATGGGGAAGAGGTCAGGAGACTTACGGTGAAGATCCTTATCTTACTTCCCGTCTGGGTGTTGCATTTGTAAAAGGAATGCAGGGGAATGATCCGAGATATTTCAAAACTATTGCCACACCGAAGCATTATGCGGTTCACAGCGGTCCTGAACCGCTTCGCCATCATTTCGATGCTGTCACAGGTTACCGCGATCTTATGGAAACTTATACACCGGCTTTTAAAGCTTGCATTACAGAGGGCGGAGCTTATTCGGTCATGTGCGCTTATCAAAGATATATCGGCACTCCATGCTGTGCAAGCGATACATTGCTTCAGAAATTGCTGAGAGATAAATGGAATTTTAAAGGTTATGTCGTTTCCGACTGCGGTGCGATTCAGGATATTTTTGCGAACCATAAATTTGTGGACTCGCCTGAAGCGGCAGCAGCTCTTGCCGTCAAAGCCGGGTGCGATCTTGAATGCGGCGATGTTTACATCAATCTGAAAAAAGCAGTTGAAAAAGGATTAGTTAAGGAAACGGATATAGATGTTTGTGTAAAACGGCTTTTCACTGCCCGGTTTAAACTCGGTCTGTTTGATTCCCACGAGTCTGTTCCGTATTCGCGGTACAGCATTTCAGACAATGACACGCCCGAACACCGTGCAATGGCGTTAAGAGCTGCAAGAGAGTCGATTGTTCTTCTGAAAAATAAATCGAATACCCTGCCTCTGAAAAAGGACATAAAGACAATTGCAGTGATCGGTCCGAATGCAGATGTTACGGAAGTCCTTTACGGAAATTATAACGGCATATCCACAAAGCCGGTAACTATTCTGGAAGGAATAAGGAACCGGGTTCCGGAATCTGTAAATGTAATATTTGAAACGGGATGCAACACCGCAGGCAGCGATCCGCTTTTGTCTCCAATAGGACAGGATGCATTCCTGACCGACGACGGTAAAGAGTTTGGGCTTAATGCCGAATATTTCGACAATATGGAGCTGGCGGGCAATCCGTTTCTGCGCCGTGTAGATAAAAATGTATCTTTTGATTTTGTAACCAATCCGCCTGTATCTAAAAAAGATGTAAGATTTTCAGTGCGGTGGACAGGATGGCTGACGGCTTCCGAAACCGATGTTTTTCATCTTGGATTCATCGGTGATGACGGTTATCGAGTGTACCTGGATGATTCTTTAGTTTTCGAAAACTGGAAAGATCATGCACCTGTTTTCGAAAAAACAAAAAAGGAACTCCAGAAAGGACAAAAATACAGAATAAAAATCGAGTATTATCAGAATTCGGGAGCGGCTGTGGCAAAACTTCAGTGGGGAAGAGAGAAAGAGGATTATATGCCCCGCATCGATGATGCGATCAAGAAAGCTGATGCCGTGATTTTCGCGGGCGGCCTCTCTCCTTGGCTTGAAGGAGAAGAATTGCCTGTTGATATTGAAGGCTTCAAAGGCGGCGACCGCGTTTCGCTTGAGCTTCCGGAAGTACAGCAGAATGTTTTGAAAAGAATTAAAGCTACCGGAAAACCGCTGGTACTTGTGCTGTTGAGCGGCAGTGCGGTATCGGTCAACTGGGCGGATAAAAATGCCGATGCAATTCTGCAGGCCTGGTATCCCGGCGAAGAAGGAGGTAATGCGGTTGCGGACGTGATTTTCGGCAATTACAATCCGGGCGGCCGGATGCCTTTAACAACTTATATCTCGGCAAAAGATATTCCGCCATTCGAGGACTACACTATGACGGGGAAAACATACCGTTATTTCAGCGGAACGCCGCTGTACGAGTTTGGATATGGATTGAGTTATACGACTTTCAAATACTCGAATCTAACAACGCCGAAAAAAATAAAGACAAATGAGAATATGAAAGTTACGGTTGAAGTACAAAATACGGGTAAGTCAGACGGAGATGAAGTGGTCCAGCTTTACGTTAAATCGCTGGATGCCAAAGTGCCCGTACCGATTCATTCGCTGCAGGGATTCAAGCGTGTTTTCCTGAAAGCAGGCGAGAAGAAGACGGTCGAATTCGAATTAAAACCGGAACAGCTCTCTATTATAAACAATGATAACAGGCGCATTGTCGCGCCGGGCAAGATGCAGGTATTTGCCGGAGGCTGCCAGCCGTCGAAGAAAGCGGTCACCGCCGGCAAGGTAATCAAAGCCGATTTTAGCGTTATTGGAAATGTAAATGTAATAGAATGATTTATTGGAGTAATTGCAATGCCCGGAACTGCTTTTCTGCAGACCGGGCATTATTTTTCTGAATGCTTTGGATTTTCAGCCGGCTTGTTGCTATATTCACGTGTATTTTATCATTTAAGGGAATAATGAAAACAGAAGCGATTCTTATTGTTGATGATGAACCGTCCCAGCGAGATATACTTGCCGGTTACCTCAAGAAAAAGCATTACAATGTTCTGACGGCCGGAAATGCCGCGGATGCATTGGATCTCCTCAGGAGAAACAATGTGGAAATCGTTTTAACTGATTACAGAATGCCGGGCAAAACAGGATTTGATCTTCTGAGAGAAATAAAATCTGCATATGCAAATTCAACCGTAATAATTATGACGGCATTTGGTACGATTGAAGACGCTGTTGCGGCTATGCGCGAGGGAGCATATGACTATCTTACGAAGCCCATTGATCTTGATGAACTTGATCTTCTTATCCAGAGAGTCCGGGAAAGAAGCAGGCTGATTTCTGAAAACCGGTTGTTAAAAGAACAGCTGATTGAAAAACATTCGTTTACGGAAATTGTTTCTCAATCGCAGGAAATGGAAGCTGTCCTTAATACGGCGGCGCGTATTGCTGACAGCAGGGCATCTATATTGATTCGCGGCGAAAGCGGGACGGGCAAAGAACTTGTTGCACGCGCTGTACATTATTCAGGCGGGCGGAAGGAAAAACCGTTCGTTGCCGTAAACTGCGCAGCGCTGAATGAAAACCTTCTGGAAAGCGAAATGTTCGGGCATGAAAAAGGTGCGTTTACAGGTGCGGATAAACAGCGCAGGGGAAGATTCGAAATTGCGGACGGCGGTACGATCTTTTTGGATGAAATTGGCGATATTCCGATTGCCACGCAGATAAAGCTGTTGCGCGTTCTGCAGGAACAGAAATTTGAACGCGTCGGCGGTTCGCAGACACTGGAAGTGGATGTCAGGATTATAGCAGCAACCAATAAAAATTTAGAGGAAGCTATAAAAAGCGGCGGCTTTCGGGAGGATTTATATTACCGTATAAACGTTGTCACGCTGGAAATACCACCTTTACGGAAGCGCAGGCAGGATATTTCATTGCTGCTGGAACATTTTTTATCCCGGTATGCAAAAGAGAATAAGCGAAAAAAACTTACCTACTCAAAGGAAGCCTGGGATTTGCTTACAAGATACGATTATCCGGGTAATGTGCGCGAGCTTCAGAATATAGTTCAACGTTCGGTTGTTTTATCACGCCGCGATACCATCACTTCTAATGATCTTCCACAGCTGCTGAAACAACATTTAAGCGAGGAAAATATTCCGGCCGATAAACAAAAACGTGCTTTACCCGAGCAGGTAGACGATTTGGAAAAAGGATTGATATTTGAAGCGTTAAGAATGCATAACAATAATCAATCCAAAGCGGCTGATGAACTTGGAATTTCTGAACGCAACCTTCGTTACAAACTGAAAAAGTGGGGAGTTAAATGAATTAAGAATTATGAATTTAGAATTAAGAATATAAGAATGAATAGTCGGTAGTCGAAAGCTTCAGCTTTCTTAAAAGCAGTAATAAGTGATAGGTGATTAGTGATAAGCGAACAGTAAAGAGTAAATAGTTGAAAAATCGCCCCTGATAGATATTTAAGAACGCCTTTGTAGGGGCACAATGCATTGTGCCCGGATAAAACAAGCCCAATAGCAGTGTATCAAAATCCAGTTCGAATCCTATAAGCATCTTTAATTCGACAATTTTGACGGGTGCATTCGACATTTTCGTCGACTCTTAGTTGTTCATCATTCAATATCTCCTGTTTTCGCGCAATTCCTCTATGTTTATTCTGGCATATGTATTGATGCATGATGATTCAGTTAAATAAAGTCAAACGGATATAATAAAAACAATAAGGAGAACATCATGAAACGAATCATCAGCACAGCACTCGCACTTGCCGTTGTTTCGGCATTCGCATTCGCCCAGGCAGACGATGCAGGGCAAAACAAGACACAGCTGAAGACCAGAGAAGCTGTGAAAGAGCAGGTTCAGAATGTTAAGCAAGCTGCACAAGATGAGGCTCCGAATAAAGGAGCAGTCAAACAGGAAGCACAGAAAATCAATGAAGCCGTAAAAGCACAGGTTCAGACCAAGCAGGCTGTGAAGCAGCAGGCAAAAAGCCAAACTAAAACCAAGGTTCAGGGCGGTGCAAACTTCATAGATAAAGACGGCGACGGTGTATGTGACAACAATGGCACAAAAGCTCAAAAGAAAACCAAAAAGGGCAGCAAATACGGTCCTGGTGACGGAACCGGCAACAAAGGTGTAGGACCAAAAGATGGAACCGGCTTTGGTGCAGGTAAAGGTGCAGGCAGTGGAACAGGTACATGCGATGGAACGGGTCCAAAAGGAACACGCGGCGGACGCTGAAATGAATAATTCAGTATTATATAAAGCGGGAGACGGAGATGTAAATCTCCGTCCCGTTTTTAAAGAGGTCAATATTAAAACGAATAATAATGAAGAGAAAACGAAAGCCTGGAAAGCGGCAAATATTGTAATACAAGCTTTATCAAGCCGCCAGGAGAAAAAAATTAACGCGAAAGAAGAAGACAGGAAAGATTCTGCTGGCAATTTATCTGCTTTTATTATTATTTACTGATAAAAAAAGGTGATATATGAAATCAATAATTTATACTGCAGTGCTTACAATCCTGATATCAGCCGCTGCATTCAGCCAGACACAGGATACTACCTCTTCTGAAAAAAACCGGGAACGCACCCAACAGATGAAGAAGGATAAGTTTATAGATCGTGACGGCGACGGAATATGCGACAGGCGGGAAGATGGATTAGGATTCAGGAAAGGAAAGCATTGGTCGCAAAGGCAGAAAGGAAAGAACCAGGATGTGAACGGAAAAGGAACTTCAGGTACGGTACAACCGACCGGTACCGGCACTGGAAAATCTCAAAGAGGAGGCGCTAAGTGAGGAAATTAGCTGCTGCACTATTGATTGCGGTTTGGGTCTTCGACGCAACAGCGCAATTTTCGGCGGGGACAGAAGCCGGTATTATGTATGACGATAATATTGATAACAACTACCTGCAATTAACGGATCGAATTATTTCTGCTTCACTGGGTCTTGATTATTTTTGGACCGCAAAGAAATATGATATCGGTATCTCTTACACAGGCGGTATAAATTCTTATTCAAATTTTACAGACCGCTCGTTCTTATCGCATCAACTTTCATTTATGTATACACAGGCCTACGGAAAAGAAAATGCCACTACGCTCGATATTAATGCGGGTGTTTCAGTGAGATCAGGCAGGGGAGATTTTAAAATTTTCGATCATCAATCCTATCATGGCTCAGCATTACTCCAGCATGATTTTAGTGAAACAACAGCCGGTGAAGCAGGATATCTATTGCAGGTCGTCCGATTCAGCGGTCTGCGTGATTTTAATTATACGGAACACAAAATTAGTGCTCAATTTCTGACCACTTTTGACACAAAGACCACAGTAATTCTCGGTTCCGACTTCGGAATAAAAATATATTCCTCTCAAACTTCTTTTATTAATGATACAACAGCCGGCAGTTCTGGAGCAGGGCAGGGACAAGGCCAGGGCGGATCGGGACAACCAGGAGCCGGCACTCAGATAAGTACAACTTCAACAACATCAACACCGACAGTCACTCAATTGATTTGCACGGCAAGGGTGGCCCAGTCCATATTCGAAGGTACCGGCATATCTTTTACCGCACAATATCAAAAAAATTTCCGCAAGGAATCAAGATACCTGTACGGATCAATTCCGGACGATGTGATCTTCGACGATCATTATGGTTATGAAGGATTGGCGCTTAGTGCCGTTATAACTCAAGTGCTGCCCCTGGATTCGCGTCTACGGTTTACAGCAGGCAGGCAAAACAGGCTCTATTCAACTCTGCCGGCTTATGATTTAACAGGATCTGTCGTTTCGGACAAACGCGACGACGAGCGTTCGTTTTATACTATTCAATTGAAAAAAGATTTTGAGGAACAAGGATTGTCAGTCTATGCAACATATGATCATGTCGTTAATTCTTCAAATGATATATTTTACGATTATAAAAACAATGCTTTTTCTTTTGGATTATCCTGGCTGATATATTGATCTGCCGGCCGTTTTCTTTTTTTATTCAGCATTTATACTGATATTGATTCTCTTTCCTCAAAGCTGTAAATTAGCAGAATCGCATGAAAAACAAATTTTCAGCCCTTATTCAGCCCGGATATGTCATAGCTATTGCTGCTACGGTAGCCGTTATCATGATTGTAACGGCTTATATGGAATTGAACAGGAGCAGGGAAGATATTTTTTACCTGATGGAGAAAAATGCGTTTTCTCTCGCCGAATCAGTTGAACAAAGCAGCGCTATTATAGTTTTATCGACAGATGAAATAGAAAATATTCTTAATGAACGGCTCCTCAACAATGCATTTTTCATAGCGTACCTGGACAGCATAAAACGGCTTTCCCGGCAGGAATTAAGACAATTATGCATCGAAAATAATATTTCAGGTGCCGGGATTTATAATAGATACGGCAATATTATTGTCAACAGCGGCACTGTGAAATTTTCGCCCGGGAATTCGATTAATAACAATTTTGCGCGTGAACAGCTTTATCCGATTCTTAAGGGTGAAACCGACAGACTGATAATCGGTATAACGGAATCTGATTCAGAAGCGGTAAAAAGTTATAGAGTGGCGGTTAGAAGAAAAAATCCTGCGGGTGGAGCAATAAGGATTGACCTTGATTTGGATAATATTGCGGAGCTTCGGCGTTCAATTGGTATCGGAAAGCTCATGAAGGATCTTGGGGATAACCGGGGCATTGAATACGCTTTGCTACAGGATACGCTCGGTATTATTGCCGCGAGCGGCTCTGTAGAAGAGATAAACAGTATTGAAAGCGATCCTTTTCTTAAACTTGCCATAATAAATGATACTACTATTACCCGTATATTTAGTCCTGGTAAAAAGGAGGTGTTTGAAGTCGTTCGTCCTGCTGTTATTTATGGAGAGATAATAGGTATTATTCGAATAGGAATTTCCATGGATGAAATTCATACTATGGAAACACGCATGAAACAGCGGGCTTTAATAATTTCTCTTGTTGTGTTTGTTCTCGGCGCTCTTGCCTTGACTGTTATTGTTGCCAATCAGAATATACGCCTTTCGCGCAAGAAGATACATGCGATGGAAACTTTTACAGGCAGTATTCTAGAAAACATGCAGGATGCCATTATTACATTGGATGGTGATAACCGGATAACCATATTTAACAGACAGGCGGAAAGATTGTTCGGAACGGAAGCCGTGAAGGTTTTGAATAAAAAAATTCAAGAAGCAGCTTCTAATCAAATGGATTGCCTGGAGACAGTTTTTTTGCCGGGTAATAATCAGAAGGAAATCAGGATTCAATGCGCGGATAAATCAGAGCGTATAGTTTATATTGCCATTACTCGTTCGGATGAAAGTACGACTGCAGTTATCCGGGATTTGACTGAAACGCTGAGGTTGAAAAAAGAGGTTGAGCGAAGAGAAAAATTAAGCGCTATGGGCGAACTTGCTGCCGGTGTTGCGCATGAGATCAGGAATCCGTTGAATGCCATCAGCATGATCGCACAGCGCTTCGGCAAAGAATTCAAGCCGGTGCGCGGCGTAAAAGAGTACAGGACAATCACGGATGTTCTCCAAAAGGAATCGCAGAGAGTAAATAATATCATACATCAATTCCTCCGGTTTGCCCGTCCTCCCAAATTAAAGCTGTCAAATATTACAGTCAAACAGCTTATAAATCAAGCAGCAACTCTTTTCGAAAGCCAGGCTAAAGCAAAAAAAGTGAATTTTCAATTTGAATACGGGCAGGATAGGACTGTCAATGTCGACATGGAGCAAATGACGCAGGCACTGCTTAATCTTTTGCAGAATTCGCTTGATGCAGCTGAAAAGGGTGGAAAAATTCTATTATATGCGGATTGTAATGATAATGAATTAATAATCAGAGTCGAAGATGATGGAGTTGGAATACCGCCGGAAAGATTAAGTAAAGTGTTCGATCTGTATTTTACGACAAAAAAAGGGGGAACCGGTATGGGCCTGGCAATAACTCACCAGATAATCAGTCTGCATAGAGGAAAAATCGAAGTACAGAGCAAACCCGGCATAAACACTAAATTTCTTATTCAAATCCCCTTAAAATTAAATTAAAGTTACCAGCCCTTAGCTAAATCGGCTCCAAAGTCAGTTATACTTGACCTTTTTTGACCCGAACATGTCAGTATCTTAAACGGCTCGCCCGAGACAGTAACAATGCATACGGGATAACACTTGAACCTGCGAAATCAGCCGGAAGGCATGGTACGAATGCATACTGACAATGCCATGTTAAATTTGAATCATTCACTCCTGTCCTTGTTATTCATATTTAAAATTGAATTTCACTTGAAAAAGCAATATTTTTTCAACCATATATGGAATCACTGGTTAATATTCTTCTCTTTATCGGCGGGTCGCAGGGATTACTGCTTTCTGCTGTATTGATTTCTGTAAAACGAGGAAATAGAAAAGCCAATCGTATCCTTGCGGTTCTGCTTTTGTTGTTTTCTTTCTTGATACTGTCGTATGCAATAGGCCACCAGCAGGAGCATCGTAACCCATCGTATACGCACAGATGGCTGGTTCACGCAATTTTTTTTCATTCGGCCCGTTATTGTTTTTTTATTGCAGGGCACTGACCCGGCCTGATTTAAAATTACGTCTGGTAAATGCGTTTCATTTCATTCCCGTAATCCTCTCTGCTATCGCAATTCTGTCCTTTGGCAATTTTTTTTTCAGCAGGAAATTGACGTTTTTTGTGGATACAGTATTTTTAATACTCATTGTAATTCAGGTGGCAGGTTATTTGATTAGCATGTTTTTTATGATGAAGCGTTATATGCTGACTATCAAGGATACCTATTCTTCGCTGGAGAAGCTTAATCTGCACTGGCTGCGTTTTATAATTTTCAGTCAGGCAGTAATATGGCCGGTCGCACTTATGATTGACATATACTGGCAAAAAACCAGTCATATTGGATTTATTTGGCTGCTTATTTCAGCTTTTATTTACATTATTGGATACATCGGATTGCTTAAACCCGAGATTTTTTCAGGCGGGTTTCAAGAAGTAATATTTTCGGAGCATAGCGGAAAGAAGAAGTATGAAAAATCTACGCTTACGCAGGAGCAGGCCGAGATGATTCTCAAAAAACTGCAGTCATTTATGCATTCATCAAAACCTTACATTAATCCCGCCCTCACATTACCGGCATTATCAAAAGATTTGAATCTTTCTCCCAACTATCTTTCGCAAGTTATCAATGAGCAGTTAGGCAAGAACTTTTTTGAATTTGTCAATAGCTATCGTGTCGAGGAAGCCAAACTGCTGATAAAGAATCCGTCGAAGCAGCATCTAACGCTTGCGGCAATCGGATTTGAAGCCGGTTTTAATTCTGTCTCATCGTTCAATAAAATTTTCAAGGCAACTACTTCCCGCACCCCTTCGCAATTTAAATTGTCCGAATATCCGGCATAATCTCTTCTTCTTTTTCAGTCTTTATACTTTGCCAATCCTATACGTTTATTTACCAACCTTATAGGCTCGGAAGTCTTTTCTGACATATCGCTGTATCTTATTTATGTTTTTTCTCAGACAGATTCTTTAGTCAGCTGGGTCTGACATTTTCTTATCATATAAAGGAGAAGAAGTGAAAACACTTTTTTATTTAGCAGCAGTATGTATGTTAAACGGTCTGTTGATTGCACAGAATGCAGGCGGAATTAGTGGAAGAATAGTTGATAATCGAACTAATAGTCCGATAATTGGAGCAAATGTTGCAATACTAGGCAATACTCTCGGTTCTATTACCGATTCTTTAGGCCGATTTCATATCGAAAATGTGGCGGAAGGAATTTACGAGATACAAGTGAGTTACATAGGCTGCAGATCTTTTCGCAAACCTGATATCCTGGTTGTTAGAGATAAAACAACACAGATCCCGGAAATTCAGCTGATTGAAAGTTCTATTGAAACCGAAGGGGTTACAATAACTGCCGGTGCTTTTCAGGATAACAATGATATTCCGGTTTCAAGTTTTAGTTTTACAAAAGATGAAATTCGCAGGTCGCCCGGCTCTGCAGGAGATATTTTCAGGGCGCTGGCGGCGCTGCCCGGAGTTGCTACTGAAGGAGGCGAGATTTCAGCATTCTCTGTCCGCGGCGGCGGACCTAAAGACAACCTGATACTTGTTGATAATATACCTTTTACTAAAGTATCCCATTTTGACGACGGAGGAATTAAAGGGGAGGAATCTCGAGGAGGCCGTTTCGGGATTTTTGCACCGAAGCTTATTGAAAAAGCGGATTTCAACGCAGGCGGATTCCCGGCAAGGTACGGAACAAAAAATTCGTCGATCATCAGTATGGAAATTAAGGAAGGGAATACAAGAAATATAACGGTCTACGGCCATTATGATCTGTTCGGATGGGAAGCAAACTATGACGGGCCTTTACCGGTATGTGATAAGTCGGGGTTGATCGTCTCACTTCGGCATGTGGATTTTAAAACCATTTTAAAATTAGTTGATAAAAACGGGCATGGCTCTCCTGCTTACACGGATGTGCTTATAAAAAATACTATTGAGATCAATCCTTCTCACAAAATCTCACTGCTTGGAATATATTCTGACGACTATTATAAAAGAACGATCGATAATGTATTTGAATCGAAAGATATAAACAAGAATAAATTAAGAGATCACAGTGATTCTAAATATATGATCGGTATAAACAGCAGAAGTCTATTTGGTGATGCGGGATTTATTCAAACAACCGGTTACTATTACAAAAATAAGACTACGGGCAAAGAAGGATATGTAAATACAGCCCCTGATTACGGGATTCTTCCCGTAAAAGAAAACTGTTTTGTGAGAAGCGATATCAATGAAAGGAATGTTAGTGAACAAACTTATGGTTTTAAGACAGATATGACAATGTCTTTAGGCAGGCAAACAAGTCTATTCGCGGGCTTTGAAAGCAGACGGAACGAGTATCACTTTACAATGGTTCTAAACGGCGCTGATACGGTATATGTCTTTAAAAAATTTGAATACAGGTCCGATCCGTCAAAGTATTACGTTTTACTTACACCGGAGGAATTTAATCAGGATAATACCTTTAACGGAAATTATTATGCCGGCTATAGTGAAATATCTGCGGAACTCGGGAAATTTACATTAAATCCCGGCTTGCGCTATGAATACTATACATATAACAATTGTCATTATTTTTCACCTCGTCTAAGTATGCGGTACCGACTGACAGCAGATATTTCATTTAACGCGGCTTCCGGTATTTACTATCAGCTGCCGGAATTGAGTTTACTTGCACTGAATAAATCTAATAACGATCTGAAAAATGAGCGTGCGATTCATTTCATTGCAGGCACTTCCTTCTACATCTCGAACGATATAAAAATGACTGCAGAGGGGTACTACAAGCAGTACGATGATTTACTTGTATGTACAAATAGGTATAACATGAAATATTCAAATGAGGGCACGGGCCGGGCCGGCGGATTTGATTTGAGTATTGTTAAAAGATTTTCCGATAAATATTACGGACAAGCTTGCTATTCTTATTCAATAAGTAAACGTGATGATAATAACGGTCAAGGAGAGTATGACTATGGATTTGGCAAACCCCATATGTTTAAAGTTCTCGGCGGTTATCAATTTAACGAGCGGTGGTCGTTAACGGCAAAATGGATAATTACTTCCGGCTTGCCCACCGATGATTATGTCATCTATGAAAACGTACTGGAAGATCCCAATATTATCCGTTATTCCGCAGAAATGATCAGAAAAAACGGACACCGTTTTGGATTAAATCAGAGTTTTGATGTGCGTGTGGATTACAGAAAACAGTTCAGGCATTTTGCTCTGAATTTATACATTGATATCTGGAACCTTTTCGGGACGAAAAATGTAACGGAAGAAAAATTTCTTCCACAGAGCGGAGAATTTTCAGCCGAAGTTCTCGGAACAGTCCCGTCATTTGGATTCAGTCTGGAATTCTAGTCGAGTATTAGAAATTTTGGATTTTAAAGCCGGCCCGTATTTTTAACCGGCTTTTTTACTTCTCTATCGGATTTTCTAAACCTGCTGGTTTCATTTCCGGGATTATTATTTCTTGTGCGCTGTTCTCTAAATAAGGAAATTCTTGGAAGCGCAGATGCTGGGCCGGAATGAGCAACTATGCGGCATTCTAAGTTCATCAGGAATTACTGAAAACCGAAAAATGACCTAAAGCTTTTATTCTCCCTCTATATATATACTATACGCTCTCAAACAATTTTATCCGGTTGCCGCCTGTAACAAACGCAAAAGAGCTTCATTTTCAACCTTATTTCCCCCTTTTTTGTATGTATATGCTTATTGATTTTAATCCAAAGACTCGTTACTCTTTACGTAAGTGCTGAAAAAGATGTTATTTGTAAGTGATTTCATACTTTATGAGGGGTTTATATCAATATGAATCACATTTACAGAACAGCTGCCGGATTGTACAGACACTGTCGGTGTTTGTACGTTATATCTTTCCTGTCGGTTATTTCAACTGCGGTATTTTCCCAAACGGATAGTCTGGATATTTACAGCCTGGATTTACACCAATTATCGGAACTGAAAATCGAATCCGTGATGAAAGTTGAACAGGTTATAAAAGAAGTCCCTTCCACTATTCACATTATCACGGCTTCGGAAATTTTCGATAAAGGATATTTTACGCTCAATGAAGCTTTGTCTGACCTGCCGGGTTTTCAATTAAGGGATATGCAGAGTTTAAACAGTTATGTTTTTCAGCGCGGCATACCGAACCAGAATAATCTCACTCTTTTACTGATCGACGGTATTCAAATAAACGAGCTCAATTCCGGCGGTTTTTACGGCGGCGCGCTTTACAATTTGTCGAACGTCGAACGAATTGAAGTAATTTACGGCCCCGCTTCCGTGGTTTACGGAACGAACGCCGTATCCGGGATTATTAATATCGTCACAAAGAAAGCTGCGGATAATAGACTCCGATTCGATGCGCTGCTGGGTTCATTCAATACTTCTGCGGGCAGTGTTGGCGGTAGTCTTATCAATGATAAAAAGGATTTTAGTATTCGGGTTTCGGGCATGTTTAAAAAAACAGATAAAGCGGATTTACGCGGAAGTTCAGGAGATAATAACTGGACAGATTTAATGGATAATTTTGAAAACGATTATGCATTTGATGTCAAAGTCAATACTGGCAGTTTTACCTTTGGGATCAACTATTTGAACAGACAATCCTCTACCGCGGCTTATACAAAATCAATCGGCACAATTTATCGTGATTACGGAACACTCTGGAATATCCGGTTCATAAATGGTTATGCAAAATATAACACCAGCTTTTCACAGTCGATAGGGTATTCTTCTTCATTATATTACCGCAACACGACCGTTATGGACAATACAATTTATTATGTTGTTGACACAGCACAGATAGGCTGTTACAGGCCTAACGATCTGATCGGTTTTGAGAATATTTTGAATTATGATGTGAACAGATTCTTTTCTTTGACCGGAGGTATGGTATTTGAATACGAGCGTTTGTCAAAAGGGTTTTCTCTTTCATACAGCGATTCGCCCGAACATAAACCACCGACTCCAGCAAAACCGCCAATCCTTGAAAATAACCTGACTAGCATATTTTTTGAACCACGGCTGAATATTCTTGAAGGCCTGTTTTTATCGGCGGGATTCCGTTTTGATAAAAGCAGTGTTTATGATGAGGTGTTTACACCGCGTGTGGGTCTCAGTTACAAATTAGCTGATCATATTTTCCGTCTTTCATATGCCGAAGCTTTCAGGGCGCCGAAACCATGGGATTATACCGACGGCTTCGGGAACAGTTCGTTGTTTCCCGAAGAGATGAGATCGGTAGAGACTGCCGTAAGTCTCTCGCCGTCAAATAATTTTAAGATTGACCTGACGGCATATAAAAACATTCTTGACCAGGCGATTACTAAAGAATTTGTATCGGGAGGATACAAATGGATAAACAGCGGGGAAGTAAATACGGACGGGATGGAATTATTTTTAAGATATTTCATTGATGATTGGAGATTCTCGCTGAATTATACTTTCAATCAGAGCTGTGATGAAACCGGTACTTTCATTCCTGAAATAAGCAAGCATACAGGCGGTTCGAGCATTACATATTCATTCGGCAGGTATTTCAGAGTCAACCTCAGGGCAAACTATGCCGGCAAGAGAGAGAATCCCAAAATAATTGCTTCTACCAACAGCACTGCAATCGATCCTTATTTGATTTTAAACTGTACGCTGTCGGTGGTTGACTATGAAGGATTCAATATTCAGCTGTCCGTAAAGAACTTGCTGGACAAGGAGTATTATCACACTTCGAACAGGGATCCTGACAGGTATCGTCAGCCTCAGCGAACGGTATTTCTATCGGTTGGTTATAGGATGAGCAAATAGACAATAGAATGAAAGAAGCAATATTAACAGTTGCAATTTTACTTTGCCTTGCGCTTTCAGTGAATTTGAGTGCGCAGAACCTGGAGCGCCATAAAGCAATTTCCGCGTATATATACAACTTTGCAAAAAATGTCGAATGGGAGAATGAGGAAGCGCTGAAAGAGTTTCATTTCTTAGTGATTGGAGAAGATCAGGATTTAGTCAGGGAGATGAAAGTCCTTGCGCAATCAAGAACTCTCAGAAATAAGCCGATCAGGATTTCATCCCTGCCATCCTTCAGAGAGATTGATAATGTACAGCTGATTTTTATTTCAAAAGACAAAAGAGACAATCACGTTGAGATTTTTGACAAAATAGAAGGCAGGAATATTCTTCTGGTGAGCGACGGGTACGAAGATAAACGGCTTGTAATGATTAATTTTATCGAGTCCAGCAAAGGGACACTTAAATTCGAGATAAACAGGTTAAACCTTGCAGAACAGCGCATACGCATTATGGAAGATATGGTCCTGCTCGGCGGGACGGCTGTTGACGTGGCGGCATTATATCGTGAAGGCCAGCAGAGTTTGCGT
>JAFGLB010000117.1 GCA_016928255.1 Bacteroidota bacterium | reverse complement strand
TCGATAAGAGTACGGTACTTCGCCTCGGAACTGCGGATAACCTGCTCGGCTTTCCTGCGTTCGGTAACATCGCGGAGTACTACCTGTATAGCAGAACTGCCCTGCCAGTTAAAAGGGATGGCGGCAATTTCAGCTTCAAATGTAGTCCAGTCTATACGAAAGAATTTTTCCTCTGCGATGGGTATGGGCTTAACCTGATTTGCCATCTGCCGGAAGCGTTCCCTTATGGAAGCCCGATGATCCGGGTGAACCATATCGATAATAGACCTTCCTATCAGCTCATGTGGTGCTTCTGCGCCGAATATTTCGACTGCCGCGCTGTTCGCATACACAAATTTCCCGCCTACAAAAACCGCGATGGGATCCGGTGAAAGCTCCACAAGCGCCCTGTAGCGTTCCTCGCTTTCGCGTAAAGCCAGATCGGCCCTTCTGCTCTCGGTGATATCCCGCAGTACACCCATAACGCCGATCATTTCGCCGTTTGCGTTCCTGAGCACCGATGATGAAAGCAGACTCGGAAATCTTTCGCCGTTCTTTCGCCGATTGAGCACCTCCTGCACAAACCGTCCTTTTTCAAGCGTCATTTTATATACATTCAGACCCTCGTCCGGATTGTCGTACAGGATATTCATATGCTTGCCTATGACTTCCTGCGCTTCGAATCCGAATGTGATTTCAGCAGCTTTATTAAATTCAATAACATTGCGGTTTTTATCCACAGCTATAATCATGTCCATCGAACTGTCGATGATGCTCTGCGCATATTCCTGCGCCGTCTTTAACTTCTCTTCGGCATGCTTTATTTCTGATACATCACGCGACATGCCCATATACCCGATTTTCTCGCCCTTGGAATTGTTCAGCACTGATGATAAAAGCAAAGAAGGGAAAGCTCTTCCGTCTTTTCGGATGTTCAACACAGCTATCATTTCCCGTCCCGATTCATCAAGCTGTTTATTGACACGAACTCCCTCTTCCGGATCGGCATACAGAATGTTTATATGTTTCCCCAGCACTTCTTCTTTCTTGTATCCGAACGTCCGCTCTGCAGTCTTATTGAACTCAATAATGCGTCTTTCAAGATCGACGGCCACAACCATATCCATAGAACTGTCGATAATGCTCTGCGCATAATTTTGCGAAGTTTTTAACGCCTCCTGAACTCGCTTCTGCTCCGATACATCCTCGAATACCAATACAACTCCAATAGTATTTCCCCGTTCATCCTTAATGGGAGAAGCGCATTCTTCAATGGGTATTTCTTTTTCATCCCTCGTGATCAGGATCGAATTATATTTAACTGCGGTAGTCTTGTTGTTCAGCAACTGATTGGCAGGATTTACCGGCGGCGATTTTGCCAGTTTATTCTTTGTCCGGAATACTTTTACCAGGTCGTCTCCGAGCACTTCATTCATATGCCAGCCAGTCAGGTTTTCAGCTGCAGCATTCATAAATTTAATTAAACCGTTCTCATCCGTCGATATTACAGCTTCACCTATACTCCTTAGTGTCGTACCGTACCACTCCTCGTTTTCCTTTAATCTCCGCTCCAGGTCCTTGCGATAGAATGCCATTTCGATAGTTGTTCGCAGTTCTCGTTCACTGATGGGTTTTATGATATAACCGTAAGGTTCGGTTTTACTTGCGCTTTTAAGGGTTTCAGTATCAATATCGTCGCTCAGATATACTACAGCAATTCCATGTTTAGCCCTCAGTTTGGCGGCAGTCTCTATCCCCTTCTTCTCTCCCCCGTAATGGACATCTATCAGAACAAGATGCGGCGATTCTGAAATTATCTTATCGACTATTTCTTCGCCGGCCGGTTTGTTTTCAACGATATCATACCCAAAATCACTCAGTCGTTTTCGAAGATCTTTAGCAACCGTATCATCATCTTCGATAATCAGAATTTTAAGATTTTGCATGGCGCCTACATTCCTTTTTCGTACGTATGAAGTATTAAGTAGTAAATATTAGCCGGGATATTTGCAGGCAGAGCTTTGCGATAATCTATCGCATCTCTTTTACTTATAGTTAGATCTTTACGCACCCTTAATTCCTCCAAAATTGACAATCTCTTCAGAAGAAATTTATAAGCCCCTAAAATATAACTACCATCGATAGCAAAGGCAACAAGCAAATGCTTGTAATGAGTATACATTCTGCTTATATTTCCTATATATGCTGATTTTATGGCGACATATTACCCGTGTACACATCGGGCCTTTTATCTCTTCGGTTGTGCTGATTATGTTTATCTTCCTTCTCCAGTTCCTGATGAAAAATCTTGACCAATTGACCGGAAAAGGACTGAGTGCAGCAATTATAGCCGAATTGATAACGCTCAACCTCGCATGGATGCTTATTATGGCTGTCCCGATGGGAGTGCTTATTGCGACCCTCATGGCGTTCGGTGCTTTGGCCTCAACAAATCAAATTACAGCCATGCGGGCAAGCGGTGTCAGTCTTTATAAGATGATTGCACCAATTATTATCTGTTCCATCGTCCTCTTCGTTCTTTTGACAAGCTTCAATAACGACGTACTCCCCGATGCCAACCACCGTACAAAGGTTCTTATGAACGATATTTCTCACAAAAAACCCACGTTAACTCTGGTACCCGGCATGTTCATTCAATTAAAAAAGGGACATAGTATTTTAGTAAAAAAGACATTCGAACACTCCAACGATCTTGAAGGCGTCACCATTATTGATTATTCAAATCCAATGATGCCGTCAACAATTACATCCCGGCGCGGATCAATTTCTTTTTCCAAAGATTATAGAAAATTGATTATGGATTTATACGAGGGCGAGATCCATCAGGTTAACAGCCAGATAAATAACCAGTACCGTGTTATTCGTTTCGAGAAACACCGTATAGCTATGGAAGCCGAGGGATTTAATTTCCAGCGCCACGAAACAGGTTCATTGGCACGGGGTGACCGCGAAATGAACGTACAATCGATGCTCGAAAAAGTGGACAGTCTTCGTTCATTAAAATCGATTATAGAACAGCGGGTCTTTGACAGAACCGGAAAACAAGCAGGCGAAATTGTTGATTTTACATCTTTAAAAGAACCGGTAACAATTCAAAATATAAAACTCAACGGCATACAAACCGACCGGTCGCAAGAACATGTGTTACGCTCCGATCTTTACACGATTAACAGATACGAACGGGAAGCCCGGCAGTATTTAGTGGAAGTGCATAAAAAGTTTGCCATGCCTTTTGCATGTATTATTTTTGTCTTTATCGGAGCGCCTCTTGGGATAATGTCGCGCCGCGGCACTTTTGGTGTCGGTGCAAGTTTAAGCCTCGGTTTCTTCGTTTTTTATTGGGCTTGTCTTAAAGGCGGCGAGAACCTGGCGGACAGAGGTTTCTTTGATCCCTGGATCGGGATGTGGATTGCAAATATTGTTCTGGCTGTAATAGGACTGTATTTAACAGTCAGGACCGCGCGTGAAAACCTGATAATTAATTGGAGTGCACTTTCCAAATTTATCCCCAAAGTCTGGAGAGCAGACAATCAACCGACTAAACAATCTTGAAAATACTTGACCGTTACATAATACGCCAATTCCTTGTCTCTTTTTTCTTCGGATTAATCGCATTCATATTGATTTTCGTCATCGTCAATATGATGGAAAATCTGGATGATTTCATAGATGCGAAGGTCCCTGCCAACGTGATAGCGGAATATTATATCGCGTACACTCCCGATATAATCAAGTTTATGATACCCATGGCTGTGCTTCTGGCGGCACTATTCATTACAGGCCGATTATCCTCTCAAAACGAACTTTCTGCAATAAAATCAACAGGTATAAGTCTGTACAGGATGATGGCCCCTTTTCTTGCAGTAGCGCTGATAATCAGTGTTCTATCGGTTTTTTTTAACGGCTGGGTTGTGCCTTTTGCCAACCAAAAGAAAATTTACATCGAACGCACATATCTGAACCGTTCGATAATGGCGAATGAAAAGTCTGACATACTTTTCCAGGAAGGGCGCAGGCGTATTGTCTCAATTCGTTATTTCGATCAGAAGACAAATTGCGCCAGGCATGTCAGCATTCAGGATTTTAATGAGAACGATATGACTGTCCTTCAGCAGCGGTATGATGCGCAGCAAATGCAGTGGATACAATCCCAGGAAAACAGCACACAAACGGGAAACTGGCTGCTGCTGAACGGGAAAAGGAGAACGTTTTCCGATACATCGCATTCACTTGTTTTGTTCGACAGCCTGGAAATCGGGAAGCTCGTTTTGACTCCAGAAGATATCGAAAAAAAGCAGCGCACACCGGATGAAATGAATTACACAGACCTGGGCGATTTTATTGAAAGCCAAAAACTGGCGGGTCAAAACGTCGCACGCTGGCTTGTAGAATACCATTTCAAAATTGCCTTCCCTTTTGCAAGCATCATTATGATACTGTTCGGAGTTCCATTTGCTTCCAGCAGGCCGCGCACAGGCGCTGCATTAGGATTGGGAATAGCTCTTGCAGCTGCATTTGTTTATATGATATTTATGAAGGCGAGCCAGGTTTTTGGATACAACGGCGATCTTAATCCGCTTTTAACAGCATGGCTGGCAAACCTGATTTTTCTTGCGGCAGGCATTATTAATCTATTCAGAATTCAGAAATAGACCGGGCTCCTACTTCTTTTTATCTTTTCGCGCGCGGTATTTGCTGTACACTTGAACTATTAACGCAGGCAGTCTGACTGTATCCATTTCCCCTTTTACAAAGTATTCTTCAGCGCCCCATTTAAATGCCTCTTCAAATATTTCATCGCCTCCATGGCTGGTAATAAGAATAACGGGCGTGTCCATTTTTTTTCCGTACATCCATTGCAGTACGTTTATACCGTTTGCACCTTCCATCTTATAGTCAACCAGAGCAATATCAAATTCATCTTTTTTCAGACAGGTAAACGCCTCTTCACCGGAATTTGCAGTTGTAACCGAATAACCGCGGTCTGAAAGTGATTTCTTTAAAAGGGCGCAATACGGCCGGTCATCATCTGCTACCAATACACGAAGCGGTTGCGTATTCATAAAATCAGCGTTATACAGGTTGTTGATATTTTTTTCAGTCAGATTTCTTACTCAGAATACCCGCTTCAATTGAATGTGAGTCTCTTTTGACTTTTAAATATAGTATTCCAAGGAAACTTGAGATCCAGCGGCCGGGATTTTCAATCCCTGTCAGACCTATGCTGCCTTTCAGAGAGAACTTGTTTGTATACTCTCAGAACAAGAGCCGGCAGTTGAGACATATCCGATTTCCCTTTAACGAAATAGTCTTTGGCGCCCCATTTCCATGCCTCAAGTGCGATTTCCTCTGACCCGTGGCCGGTAATAATGATTACCGGGGTTTCTATCTTCATCCCGTACATCCATTGAAGTACGTTCAGGCCGCTCGTACCCGGCATCTTATAATCAAGGAGTACAACGTCGTACTTATTCTTTTTAAGCAGTTCGATAGCAGCATCCCCGGTTTCGCAAGCCTCGGTTGTGTAACCGTAAGTCTTTAAGGTTTGTGTCAGAACAAGACGATAGGTCGGTTCATCATCTACAATTAATACATGCAGCATTGGTTCTTCCATGTTAGCTCCGAAAGTATATAAGATTAATGACTAATTGACGTTAATAACTTCGTTAGCCATGCTTTTCACATTATGAGCAAGAACAAAATTTTGATCTTAGTTCCAATAATATGTTTGGAGTATTTACCAAATTGCTCTTAAATACTGAAACTATCGTAAGTTTAATAGATTGTTACATTGAAAGCAAGTAGAGAAAGATATAAAAATGACCGAAAAACAAAAGAAAAACCCCGACGCACTACCAGACGCCGGGGTTTAGGGAGGCTATCGAACTCACCGCCGTTGGGGATCGGCGAGTAAGTTCAGTATTTAAACGTATTACCATGGCAAAAGGTTCCAAAAAAATATCATTAAATCAGATGTGTAAAAGAACCCTTTTTTTGTTAATATTGAGCTACAGGCATCCCATTGTTGAGCATCCGATAAACTCGATTTTTTTTGATAAAAATTAACTTCTATGAAAAAGAACACCATGCCGCCAACCATTAAAAACTGCAATAACGACATTCGTTTTCTCATTTTATCTTGTTCCGGCGGAGCAGGACATATCAGGGCAGCTGAAGCGCTGCATAAAACGGCTCAAATAGTTGATTTACCTATTAAAACCGATCACTATGATATTCTCGATTTTACATCACCCATTTTTAAACGTTTCTATTCTGAAACGTATATACAAATGGTGAACCGGGTGCCGGAATTATGGGGATTTTTTTATCAGCAATCTGAACGTAAACCTTATGAGAAAAAAGGACTCCTCAAACAGTTCGATAAATTAAACTATAAACGCTATCTGAAAATGCTTGCAGGATTGAATCCGGATGCAATAATCTGCACTCATTTCCTTCCTTATATCTCCGTGTCCAGCGAGCTGAAAAAAAACAATATTACATCTCCGGTATTTGCCGTGACGACGGATTTTGATATCCATCAACTTTGGATAGATAACGTCATCGAACGGTATTATGTATTTCATGAAGAATCCGCCTGGCAGCTTCAGTCTAAAAAAGTCCCTGCCGACAAAATCAAAATAACCGGAATACCGCTCATGCCCGAATTTCGGATTAAGGAAAGCTCAAAGACCATTCGAAAAAGACTCGGCCTTAACAAGGATCATTTTACACTGCTCATAATATCCGGCGGGTTCGGAATCGGCCGTGTGAAAAAAATCGCCGAACAAGCTGCTTCAATACTCAGCACTTTTCCAAACAAAAAATTCAGCCTGCTCATAGTCTGCGGAAAGAACAGATCGGCATTTTCAGAAATTCAGGCTATGCATTTTCCACGGAATACAGATGTTCATGTTTACGGCTTCGTTACAAATGTTTACGAATTGATGGATGCCTCCGATATTCTTATTTCTAAAGCCGGCGGCCTTACATCTTCCGAAGCTCTGGCAAAATCATTACCGATGATTATAATAGATCCGATACCGGGACAGGAAAGCCGCAATGCTGATCTTATTGTTGAACATGGATCTGGTTGGAAAGCGGTGAATTTAGCAAACCTTGGATATAAACTGAAGAAGATACTGGAATCTGCATCTTCACTTCAAAAAGCACAAGCAGCAGCCCGCAGTCTGGCTAAACCGGACGCGGCCGCTGATATACTTAAGGATATATATAATTTTGTCAGTTGTTATCGGAGATGAAAAATGATTATTCTTGCCGGCGATATTAAAGTCAATTACTTCGAATACGGTTCAAAAGACGGCCTGCCTGTTGTTTTTATACATGGCTTTCCATTTAATCACAGGATGTGGGAGCCGCAGATAAAAGAAATACCTGAAAATATTCGTGCAATATTGTATGACGTGCGGGGACATGGGGCCAGCAGTGTCGGCGACGGCCAATTCACTATTGAAATGTTCGTCGACGACTTGATTGCCATGCTGGATCAACTTAGCATAGAAAAATCTGTCCTGTGCGGTCTGTCTATGGGAGGTTATATTGCCCTCCGGACTGCTGAAAGACATCCGGAAAGAATTAAAGGATTGGTACTATGCGATACCAAAAGCGGGACCGACACAGACGAAGAGAAGGTAAAGCGTACAAGCTCAATGAAAGCCGTAAAAACATACGGCGTACCGGCATTTGCCGATGAATTTGTAAAAGCCGTTTTCTGGGAAAAGACTTTCGTAACAAATCCGAAAGTTGTGGAATTTATCAAGGAAATCATACGTTCCAATTCATCGCTTGGCATCTGCGGAACACTTCTTGCGCTTGCTTCACGAACAGACACAACAAAATCCCTTGCTTCAACCGGTATCCCTGCCTGCATCATTGTTGGTGAACATGATATGAGAACTCCGGTTTCAGTTGCCCGTGAAATGCAGAATGCAATTCCCGAATCGGAATTACATATAATATCCGATGCAGGACACATGAGCAATTTGGAAAATAGTGAAGAATTCAATAAATACTTATTCGCTTTTTTAAAAAAATTCAAGCAGTAGTAAGAGGTTTTTTTTGATTCTTTTATGACTATCAAGAAACTTCAATCGGAAATCATATCCTGCAAAAAATGTCCCCGCCTTATAAAATGGCGGAAGAATATTTCTAAAGAAAAAGTAAAAAGATTTGCAGAATGTGAATACTGGGGGAAACCTGTTCCCGGTTTTGGAGACCCTAAGGCATCGCTTTTGATAATCGGACTTGCTCCAGCAGCGCATGGCGGCAACCGCACCGGACGTTTGTTCACCGGAGACCGGAGCGGTGACTGGCTTTTCAGAACGCTGAATAAATTTGGATATGCCAGCAAGCCTGAATCAAAAAATCGTCATGACGGATTGAAGCTTAAAAACTGCTACATCACAGCCGCATGCAGATGCGCGCCGCCGCAAAATAAGCCTCTGCCTTCGGAAATAAAAAATTGCAGAAGATATTTGCTGGAAGAATTACTGCTGTTAAAAAAAATAACTGTAATAATCGGACTTGGAAGAATCGGATTTGATGCTGCTTTGAATTGCCTTAACGATGCATATACGATTGATCACAAGCGTAAACCTGTGTTTGGACATGGATCCGAGTACCGTATGACCGAGCGAATTACTCTGCTGGGCTCGTTTCATCCGAGTCAGCAGAACACATTTACAGGCAAACTTACCAAAAAAATGTTCAATTCAATATTTCGCCGTGCCTCTCAATTAACATCCGAAATATCGGGTCATGTATTAAAGAAAAGAAGGGGCTGAATTCATTGAACTTCTCTGTTCGTTCACCTATATTAGAAAAGACAAAATTATAAAAATCAAATGATTAATAAAATGACAGAGCCAAAAATTACCATCAGCAATTCCGGCGAAACCCGCCTGGAAACATTCCGGCGGTTGAGGCGTACACGAATGACGGAAGGACTTCGTTCTCTTGTCCGCGAAACGGAATTATCCGTCAACGATTTCATCCTTCCCCTTTTCGTCGCACCCGGAAATAAAATACGCAAAGAAGTGACGTCGATGCCGGGGGTATTCCAGCTTTCGGTTGATGAATTAATCAAGGATTGCACTGAAATTAAAAAACTCGGGATCCCGGCAGTGATCCTGTTTGGAATTCCCGAGTTCAAAGATGAAACCGGCAGCAGCGCTTATGATGAAAACGGAATTATTCAAACAGCTGTCAGGGCGTTGAAAAAAGAGCTGCCAGAATTAATTATCGTTACGGATGTATGTTTATGCGAATACACATCCCATGGCCACTGCGGACTCGTCCAGGGCAGTGAGATTATAAATGATCCTTCCGTTTTACTCCTGGCCAGACAGGCATTAACACATGCACAGGCGGGTGCAGACATCATTGCTCCATCGGATATGTTCGACGGCCGCGTTAAGGCAATCAGAAATATCCTGGACTCCAACGGCCACATTAATACCCCGATTATGGCATACTCGGCAAAATATGCATCAGGATTCTACGGGCCGTTCCGCGAAGCTGCGGAGAGCACACCAAAATTCGGAGACAGGCGATCACATCAAATGGATCCGGCAAACAGCGACGAGGCGCTCCGTGAAATCGAGCAGGATATAATCGAGGGCGCCGATATTGTCATGGTTAAACCCGCACTTTCATACCTCGATGTAATACGCCGGGTTAAAGACCGTTTTCATATGCCGACTGCAGCTTATAATGTAAGCGGCGAATACTCGATGATCAAAGCGGCTGCACGCAACGGCTGGATAGACGAACAGCGAATCATGATGGAAGTATTAACCAGTATAAAACGTGCTGGTGCGGACATTATTCTGACTTATTTCGCAAAAGAAGCAGTCAAACTGCTTAATAAATAAATTAAAGGGATGCATATGCGGCAGAGAATTTTAAAACGCCGGTTTAAAACGGCAAAATCAAACAAGCTTTTTCAAAGGGCACAAGCCGTTATTCCGGGAGGAGTAAATTCTCCGGTACGTGCATTTAAAGCAGTCGGGCGCACGCCGGTGTTTATTAAACGCGCCAGTGCTGCATTTGTATGGGATGAAGATCATAATAAATATATCGATTATATAGGTTCCTGGGGCCCAATGATTCTCGGTCATGCTAATCCCGCCATAATAAAAGCAGTGAAAGAAGCGGCAAGACGCGGAACCAGTTACGGTGCACCAACACAACTCGAAGTAAAAATTGCGGAGCTTATAACCAAACTTGTTCCTTCCATCGAAATGGTGCGCATGGTAAATTCGGGAACAGAAGCAACAATGAGTGCGGTTCGTTTAGCGCGTGCGTACACAGGCAAAGATAAGATTATAAAATTTGAGGGGTGCTATCATGGACATGGTGATTCTTTTCTTATTAAAGCCGGTTCAGGTGCAGCAACGCTGGGTATACCCGACAGTCCTGGAATTCCATCTTCTATTGCCATGAATACAATAACGGCAAAGTATAATAATTTAGAGTCTGTTAAAGACGTGATGGAACAGAACAAGAACCAGATTGCAGCCGTTATTGTGGAACCTGTGATGGGTAACAGTGGATGCATACTTCCCGCTGAAGGTTTCTTGCAGGGACTGCGTTCACTTTGCGATCAATATAAAGTATTACTGATTTTCGACGAAGTAATGACTGGCTTCCGTGTGGCATTAGGGGGTGCACAGTCCGTATACGGCGTAAAACCTGATCTGACAACGCTTGGCAAGATTATCGGAGGAGGCCTGCCTGTAGGTGCATATGGCGGAAAAAGAGAAATAATGGAAACTGTAGCACCGGCGGGACAGATGTATCAGGCCGGCACGCTGTCAGGCAATCCTATTGCAGTAACTGCCGGATTAAGAACATTGCAGATTCTTAATTCGAATAAAATGATTTACAAACAGCTTGAACAGCGGTCGGCTTGTCTGGAAGAGGGCATGAGAGACAGTATGAACAAGCTGGGACTGGGATATACTTTTAACCGCATCGGGTCAATGTTTACACTGTTTTTTACATCTAAACCGGTTACAGATTACAAGTCGGCTAAATCTTCCGACCTGGCAAAATTTTCTGCTTATTTTAATTCAATGCTTGAAAAAGGAATTTATCTTCCGCCATCACAATTCGAGTCTTCATTTATATCCACCGCTCATTCAGATAAAATAATTGAAAAAACGATAAAAGCGAATTTTAGGGCTCTGCAGGAATTATAGATACCAACTTTCCGGAGAATAACCGGAATATTAAACTGCAGATAAAAAAGCTCCGATTAAGGATCACTTAACCGGAGCTAGAAATGCCTTCGTAAAATGTCTTATTCTACCGTTCCAGATGCAATTACTATTTCATAAGTTCCATATACAGGGTGTATGATAGTAATTGTAAGCAATGACAATGTAGGCGGATCGGAAACATTCTTAGGATCAGCATCGCGGGCAATAAAAGTATATTCGGTAATTCCAGGACCCGATGGAGCCGTGTAGGTATTTGGAGGTGTAAACGACGGCGGTGTATCGAGCATTGTCTTATTGACATTACCGTAAATCGCCAGACCAGCACCTGCAACATTAATTGCAGTAACTTCAGACATCGGATGTCCGTATTTATCTACAACTGTAAACGACCATGGTCCCGCGGATCCTCCGTTAGGAATATCAAATGTTTCAGGACCTGTTACATTTAAGCTGGATGGATGAACATTGCCGGTCCACAGCACCAATATTGAATCTCTAACCCATGTACCATTTTCACCTTCAGTTCTTCCATAGACCCATGAGAAGCCTGGAGGAGCGCCTGGTAATACATTGGAACCTTCTGGATACGGATTACCTGACCATAGAGTCTGTAATACGAATCCGTCTTTATCAGTCACACCGTCAGGATCCTTTAAGCTCGTGCCTGTTCCAACTGCTCCATGTGTTGTATTGAAATAAACAGCAGTTCCTTGCAGAACAGGGTTGCTATACCTATCTGCGACCTGAGCAGTAATATCCAACATCCAAAATGCTTTTTCAAGGCCGGGGAAGTTATATCTAGGTGCTGCTATTGTAAAATGATTTTGATCCGCAAATCCTGCATGAACAGATATTTTAACAGGCTGAGAAGTAACATACATTCCATTCCCGAGATCTATTTGCGAGTATACCTGTACAACTCCTGCCTGGGTTCCACTCCTCACTGTCACACGCAGCCTTGCGTTATCATCTGTACTATCGGAAGTATTAATTAGAATCGGTGCAGTACCGACATTGGTCCATGTATTTGGCTGAAATACGGTTGAAAATTGTGCAAATGCACGCGGATTTTTGCCGATAAGCATACCAAGCGAATCTTTCACTTCGTATGTAATAACAGAATTTTCGACAGATCCGGTACCTGCAACATATATGTCTGCGGTTGAAACACTCACAAATGCAATTTGTGCCGGCAGTTTTGCAGATTCACGAGGAGCTATAATCGCCTGAGGAGGCTGCAGTGTGCCGTAAATAAATTTCGACGCATTCCCATTTGGACCGCTTACCATTATCTGAAGAGTAAACGGACCGCTGGAACCGCCGTCGGCTTCTTTATCATCAACTCTTATCTGATAGGAAGTAAGAGCCGGATTTCTAGTATCGGGAGTTACAGCGTTCACATCGCCGGATATTTTCACCTGGTCTCCGACAAGTCCGCCCGGAATTACGGAAATCTTATTCCCTGCAGCCAGCGGATTGCCGTTTGCATCACAAATCCTAAGATCGAGTGTCTGTCCCGTTCCGTCAAAAATATTAATGCTATCGTTAGGCACATTCGTCGCCGTGATAATCGGTGTTCCGGAAAATGTTACATCCAGATACTTAGTAAATATTCCATCTTGTTTATTTACGGTTACTTTGATTGTATCTATTCCTGCGACAGGAGGAATACCGCCGCCATAAATATTTACTGATGCTAGTCCTGTTGCATCCGTCATACCAATCGCATCGATAGAACCGCCTGTTGTTTCGAAATAAGCAAGATTGCCTACCTGAACAGGGTTGCCGTATTTATCAACCAGCATGGCCGAGATTTGGCCTAGTAAGCTGGCCGTACCGCTGATCCCAGGATAGTTTTGTGAACTTGCCCAGATTGTTGAACGCACTGAATCCGGCAAACCGCCTGATATTGTAAATTGTGCAGGCGGAGAAATTATAGTTTCTCCTGCAACTACTGTAGATGCAACAACCTGCATCACCCGTGATTTAGTACCTGCTGAAACAACAGTCGAAGCGAGTCCGCTCGAATTTGTCATAATACTATCAGGCAATAGAAACTCCCCGCCTATCGAGCCGCCGATAATACTGAATCGTACCATAACAGCTCTTTGCAGAGTGAGCGGATATCCCAATGAATCCGTAATACCAAACGTCAATAATGCTTTTTCTACTCCACCTGCGCTTCTTACCGAAAGTGATTTATCAGTTTGAAGCACCAGTTCGATGCTTGCTGCCTGGCCTGTGGCACCTGGAGTAACCGGATTAATGATATATTGTTTAAGCCGGATTGTAATTGTTTGGTCTTTTTCAGGTTCCACTTCAATATCTGTAGTATCGCTGATATATCCATTTGCTTCTATTATTAAAGTAGTGCTGTATGTCGAAGTTAAAGTACCGACCGGAAGTGTAAAATTACCCAGGCTGTCCGAAAAAGCAGTGGCGCCGTTTGTACCCAAATCCATGATTGTTGCGCCTTGAACAGGGGCGTTATCATCCGCCCGCAGTACTGTTCCGATAATCGATGATGCTGAGTCGGTCGGTTCCGTAGGATTCTCCTTACACCCTGCACACAGCAAAAGCAGAGCAAGGCAAGTCGCAAGTAACCCGGTTCTTAAATTCATAAAATACTCCTCAGGAAATAAATCCTATTCAAAATTTCTAAAAATGAGTTTATTTCTGGATTCTACGTTTTTCGAGATCTTTTTCCATCTCTTCTCTTGATTCTTCGATTATACCTCTGCCTGTCTGGATTTTCATTGCGCGTTCCTCTAAAGTAGGAAGTATTTCTGCCTTCAGGATTACAATCAGTTCGCGTTTCATCAAATTTTTAGAATCATAACCGAAAATATATCTCAGCCCGAAAAACCACCATGGTAAATCTTTCAATATTGGTACGCCTTGCCTGGTTATTGTCTCGGTATTCGAGTACATACCGCCGATAAAGCTTTCTTCGCCGTTTAAAAGAGTCAGAGAACCCGATGTAGAAGTCTTATGAATGACGGTGGTTACTGTAGTTGCTTCAAAAGTGCTTTTTTCCACTTTGTATTGAATATCGACAAATTCCATATCTCCGACTTTAAAAATTCTCGGTCTGATATTCAATATTGTTCCTGTCGGATAGAACTTTTGTACTGTATTGCCGGAAAAGTCCTTTTCCAATACCGAAAAATCATCGCCAACCTGAAGAACACTATTTAAGCCCGAACGTACCGGTATTTTTGAATTCGATATCACTTCACCCAATTGATTAGCTTCGAACATTCGTAGAGCTGCATATATATCGACACCTATGTCACTGCCTGTCGGCTGAATCGATATGTCGCTGTACAGGTTATTAAGTCTGCTTGCCATTATTCCACTTGAAGTTGTCGTTGTAGATTGAGTCAATGGATTTGTCGCACCAAAAAGGTTTATTCCGAGATTCATATCACTGCCTCGAAATATTGATATATCCATACCGTCTTCCAGCAATTTAGTCCTGTTTAAATCAAAGAATATACAAGATATAGCAATATCACGCTGTTTAGCAAAAAACTCACTGGAATCAACGGATGCCCTGGCAAATGGAGAACCTAACTGTGAAGAAGATGCCATGTCTCTGGATGTGCTTTCACCTTGCCTTTTCCCAAGCTCATCAAAAGAAGCAATTTCCATGTATTCAGGGTAATCAGTATACCACAATTGATTACTTCTCAGAATGAGTTCTAAAGCATCCTTCCAGTACATGGATTCAATATTGATTCCGATATTCTTATCTTTCCCCTGCATCGGCGATCTGTCAATAATCAACCGCCCTTCGAGTTTTCTGCTTAATTCTCCAAGCGATTGTATTGCTTTTGTATAAGGGACATCCGATTTAAAAGAGACAACCTCGTCCGGATTAACGATTTTTCCTTTCGCTTTACGCTGAATTGACTGCTCGGTTTGAGCATTCGCCATCTGGATAACCGTGGCGACAATTAGGAAAATGTACAATAAAGAGCGTACTCTCATATAGTTACCTCGTGTATTTATCGAACATTATTTTCTTTGTTAATTTTCGGACAATCCCGCCTTCGTTCAGCGTAAACTGAACGGAACTTTCAGTCGGTGTAATTCGCGTAATACTTCCGCGCCATACTTTATCTCCGAGATGCAGAACAATAAGTGAACCGTTGGCAACGACAAAAGCTTTACCAGGAAGAACCGCTTTAACTTCAACTTTATCTGCATCCAGTTCTCCTATCGGAGCTTCTGTTGAAATTGTCTTTGTAATGATATTCCAGAAAGGATCATATGGAGAAACAATCATAGCCAGAGACTTAGCCGCCAGAGAAGTACCAAGCTCCGGAATATTGCGGACAAAATAGGCATGAATTTCCATCTCAAAGGCAATCCATTTGATGACTTCCTGTGTCTCGTTGTCTATTTCTTCTTTTTGTTCAAGCTTTACCGAAGATATTTTATATAACCGCTGGCCGTTTTCAAGATAGTAGATGAATTTGAAAAGGTTTTCAAACTGCGCCTCGCCAAGATCAAGTTTATATGCATTAAATCCCCAGTTGGTTCTTTGTCTCGTGCCTAAGAACTTCATATCAAACGTGAGGAATCCGGCTTCATCTATACCCTGACTCATATACTCACAGGTTTGAGAAGAAATATCAAACTGGGGTATTTCCTTGCTCCGTGAATCATATCTGCGTTTAACATCCTGGTATTGAGTTGTCAGCCTTTGGACTTCGTCCGTTAATCCGGGCAGATCTTCCAGTTCTTTGTTTATTGCCTGAACTTCCTTATCTATCTTTTTTAACTCTCGCGGCTGCCACCACCACCACCAGCCGCCCAGCAGTAACACGATGACAAGCAAGACAATAGAAAGAACAATAGTATTTCGAACTTTATTAGTCACGGTTTTCTTGTCCTTTATCTTTCGGAATAATTAGGTTCTGGAATATCATATTTATCGACTTTTTCCACGACGATGTCAAATTCATACAATATTTTTTTGCGTATTGTGATTGTGCGCACCTCTCTAAGTGTGGCGGTTTCAAAAATACTTGCTATACGCGGAATTCGCGCACGATATATCGCCCTGCCTGAAATAACTATACTTCTACCTTCCGGCCTCAGACTGTATATCCACAGCGAATTCAGATCTTCAATACTATTTGCGAGGTAATGCAGAATCCTGCTCCATCTGTCGCATCCCGGAGCAACCGAATCATAAACACTCGTTGCATGACTGTACCGGTTGATATCGGCTGTGAGTTCAGCTTTCCGCTTGCGAAACACATCCAATTCTCCCAGCTTCTCCTGCTTTTGTTCAAGCTCCACTTTCGCACGTTTGATCTCTGAATCGCGTTTCGTTATCAAGTATACAAATAATGGAATAGCAATAATTATTAGCATAGCAACCAGCCATCCGTGCAATGCAAGGGCGAGTGTACGCTGGCTTTCAAGAACAGAGTGAGGAATCAGATTAGTATTATAAAAACCAGGAAGTGTAGGCTGCAGCGTTCTCCATGCCGTCATTATTGGAATAACATATTCCGATACCATCTCGCCAATCGAACCTTCGTAATCACCTAAATCAAGTCCCGGAGCTTTCATATACTCAACAAGTGCACTCGAGAACTGCGGTGCGATGGCTTCCAGCAGATTTACCTTATGACTTTCACCGGCCAGAAGAATCCGGTCTATTCGTGTCAACGCGATATTATCCTGCTCAAGCAAAATACGGCTATAGATTGTATTTTCAATATTAGGTGATTCATATCCCTCGCTTATGATAGGTGCAAAGTGGAGATAATCCTTGCCCTGCATAAAGATAAGGCGGCTGAAATCATGGCCTACATATATCAATACCGAGACCTCTTCATCCTGTGGTTCGTATTGCGTGCGCACCATTTCCATCATCACGGTATCTGCGCTGTCAATCAATTTTATATTGGGAACACGTCCGCCCATGAAAGGTTTTACTTCGTTGAGAAGTTCGTAGACATGAAGACCATCTTCTCTAATTAACGAAAGCAGTCCGCCTGATGCTGTCGGAATCACATCAATTGCATCCACAGCCGGAGCGGCAGCGCGCATCATCGATAATTCCTGGGAGATTTTTTTCTTTAATTTTTCTCCCTTCAGCCCAAAGTCCCCTTCAAACTCCTGGTAAGTCACTGCAGGCTCGGATATAGCATAAGAGAGTGTATATTTTCTCGGTGAGCCTACCTCGTTCAGTAACCCAAGCAGGACAGAGGCGTTGGTATTACCTTCTTCACCCGGGGACTCGAGTCCCCCTGCAGAAGAGAACGTATCTACCGATGAAATATCGCCGAATGTTGAACTTTCGCTGACTGCCTCAGCGGCTTGTTTTTCTTCGAATTTTCGAACCAAAGCAACGGTTTTGAAATCTCTAAGTGTTACTTTACTTCCTTTGGCAGAAAGGCGCACGAACTTAAGCTCAAGTCCGTCCACAAATAAAGCAACAGCCGTATTTCCTTCTCCTGCTTTTATAGGCATGAGTTGGTATTTCCTCGCTTGTTAATTTTTAGAAAATTATTATAAATTACCAACTTTATCATCCAGCAACACCTTTATGAATAGTAGGTGAATCTGTTTGCTGCAATTGTAAAAGCTGTTGAAGCCGTCGTTTGTTATTTGCATAGTTCATTGCGTTTTCCAGCGATATTTTTTTCTGCAAATAGAGGCGCTTCAAATCTTGTTCCATGGTAACCATGCCGAGTTCGTTGCCTTCGGCAATCATTTGGTATATTTCGCTTATATTATTATTCTTGATGGCTGCGTAAACAGAAGGTGTCCCAAGCATAATTTCTTTTGCCAGGACACGTTTGCCATCAAGACTCGGAACCAGTTTTTGTGAAATAACACACTTTAATGTTTCGCCTAGACGGTTACGAACACGTTCCTGCTCCAGCGGAGGAGTCTCACCGATGATACGGTCAATACTTTCAACTGCGGAAGCTGTATGTAAAGTCGAAAACACTTTATGACCGGAGTCTGTAACTTCCAGTGCTGCCAGAATAGTATCAGCATCCCGCAGCTCACCTACCATAATAATATCAGGATCCTGACGCAATGCCTGAACTGTACCATCTCTAAACGAAAGTACATCGCGGCCGACTTCTCTGTGTCTTATGATACATTTATCTGATTTATGCACATACTCAATAGGAGAAGCTATAATGACGGCATGTCCCTCAACACTATGATTATTCGCATCAATAATTGTGTCAAGTGTGCAGCTTTTGCCTGACCCTGTAATACCTGTTACAAGACAGAGTCCTTCTTTTGTATGCGCCAGGCTGAGGGCTTTTGTTACATTTGTATGCAGTTCGAGACCTTTATATGGACGGAGAGTGTTATTAATCGCGCGCATATTCAGCGCAAGCTGATCGAGGTCAAAGTATGCATCGGCTCTGAATCTTCTGAACTCGGAATTTTCCGAGTAGAGCATATGCGAAAAATCCAGGTTCCTGTTTTCAAACAGAAATGTCCGCTGCCGCTCTCCGATAATACTCTGAATAAGAATATTGATTTCATCAGGCGAATATTTTCCAAGCGATGGATCTGATTTTTTTTGGCCATATACGCGGTACCAAATATAGCCCTGAGATCCATATCCGCCCATATCAATATCTGAAGCATAAATAGTGAACATGCGGGCAAGGAAGTAATTCACTAATGCGAGCAATTTCATTTTCGTGGTCTCATCTGTCCGCGTCATGATATCGCTTATCATCATTTGTCGCTCAAGTCCCGTAACAGATTTTGGGAATTGAGAAGCCATTTCTTTCAGAATTTTCTGTGCATTAGTAACAACTTGGGGAAGGTCTGACGACATGGCAATACTAGGTTGGTCAGTCGAAGATGGATTTTTAACTTGTACTGCCATGTAATTGAATTTCCTTAATGAAACCTGATAATAAAAAAAATAACCCTTTTCTTATTTCTCACTTCCATGGTCGGTTAGATAATAAGGAACTACAATCAAAAAAGCAAATGATGAAAAGGTTTTTTTTAAGTGTTAGCTCCATCTTACTATGGTGTCTCCATTTACAAGTTCTTCATTGCTTACTTTTCTCTTTTTGATACACAAGTTAAAAAAGCCAATAAAAATCTACTTCTTTTCGAGACATACAAAATGCCTATTTTAGCGTATTTTCGCTGTTCCTAATTACTATGATTCATCTTCTGTCGTATTTGAAACAACTTCTTCCAGAGTAGTAGAACCTTCTTTCATTCTTTCAATTCCAGAACGCCTTAGAGTCCACATGCCGTCCTTCATTGCCTGTTCACGAATAGCATTTTCATCAACTTTTTCGCCGGAATTCAAAATAATATCTTTAATAGGTTTGGTAAAATACAATGCCTCATGAATTGCCGCACGTCCTTTATATCCGCCGCTGCACTTTTCGCATCCAACAGCAGTATAAAATGTGTGTGTAGCTATATCTTCTTCTGATAGACCAAATTTGAGCAGGTCTCTTTTTTCACTGCTGTCCATCGGTTTCTTGCAATCTTTACAAAGTGTACGAATAAGTCGTTGTGCGACAATTACATTGATCGCATATGCGAGCAGGAAGGGTTCTATTCCCATTTTGAAAAGACGTGCGATTGCACTAGGAGCGTCATTTGTGTGCAATGTAGAGAAAACTAAATGGCCTGTATTCGCCATTTTAATTGCTGTTTCTGCAGTTATCCTATCGCGCATTTCACCGACAAGTACAATATCGGGATCGTGACGCAGAATTCCGCGGATTGCTTCGTCAAAACCCATTTTCGGACCAATTTTTAACTGTCGGGCTCCTTTCACAATATATTCAACAGGATCTTCAATAGTCAATACATTAACAGTGGGGTCTATAACCTGATATAGTGCCGCTATCAATGTTGTTGATTTACCGGACCCTGTAGGACCTGTAAGAATAATAATACCCTGAGGTTTACTTATGGCTTTATAGAAGAATTGGCGTGCCGGACCCTGTAATCCAAGTTTTTCTAAATCTGTAATTACTTTACGATCATCCAGTACACGAATAACTACACTTTCAAATTTATGCTTGAATTCTGTCGTCACAATCGGCATAATTGAAACACGAAATCTCAATTGATGCCCGTCAATGACTCTTTGTATAAATCCGTCCTGCGACATCTCCCGCTCAAACCGGTCCACATTTTTTGAACGATCCTTGATGACCGCAAATACTGCTTCAGGAACAGTATTTTCCTGAACATGCCACACCTGCAGATCACCGTCCAAACGGAAAAGAAAATTAGTCCTATTACCTTCCGACGCAACTACGTGAACATCACTTGCACCTCGCCGCACAGCTTCAACCAAGCAGCCTTCGAACAAATTGACCAAAGCACTTTTGCTTATTTCTGCTTCAAGCGCCTGTTCGTCAAGTTCTTCTCCTCCGGCACCTTCTTCAACAGTAATTTTGGTTTCATCAAGGAGCTTTAAAAATTCGTTTTGAGCAGGTGCAACTTTATCCATCAATGATTGAAGTTCTTTCAGCCGCACATAACAAATTTCGTACTTCTTTACATTAAAACTGCGGGCAACAACAGGCAGGTTTCGATCTGTGGGATCTGCTGCAATAATTATAAGTTTATCCGGCTGGCGTTCATCAAACTTAAAAGGCAGCATTTTCGATTGAACCATCATCTCGCGCTGTTGATCTGACAGCTGATCAATGTACCTTTTAATAAATGAAACGCGGGAGTCATCAATTTTTTCGTCACCGAGGAAAATTTCACGGAAAGCATAAAGATTTGCGACTTCACGAAATACAGCATCATGATCAGCCCCAAATTCCGTTACAAGTATTTGGCCGAGATTTTTTCGATTTTTCCTGTTTTCCTCGGAATCCTTCATCTTGAGGGACTTCTCAAGAGTCTCAAAATCAATAATTCCTTTTTTGAGGAGTGTGTAACCGATTTTATCAGTAATATCTATTTCGGCCATTATTTCATTCCTCTGCCTTTTATTTCTTTCCAGTCATTTACGGAATTAACGGACCAATCGGTAAAATCATATGCGGATTTTCAGGTTTTACCAACGCCGTTTCCGAAGATACCAGAGTCAATGCTGTGAGCACAACCATCATTATCATTGATACTGACAGCTGAATGACTTCAATTGCATTTTTCATCCGATAAGTTGTTTCTTTTTCGTAATACTCCGCCAGTTGAAGAGCTGTCGCTTTAACTGTTCCTGTTTCAGCGCCGGAACCAAATCTTGAAATTGCAGTTTTTGTAAATACACCGGTCGCTTCAAACGCTTCTGTCAGTCCTTTTCCGCGTTCAAGCATCATCGGGATTGCTATTGTTTTAATCTGATGCTCCATGTACCTGTTGCCGCAAGCTTCGGCAGCCATTCTGATAATTTCAATATTTTCGCCGGATCCGCTGTACAGTGCATAAAATACTCGACAAAATATTTCAATAGCTGTTTTATGAAGCATCGAACCAACAACCGGGATTTTGATTATGTATTTATCCAGCATAAATCTTCCCTTTTCTGTTCTGATATAAAAAAGCAGGGCAATCAATGGGGCAAATGTAAGGAAAGATAAAATAAGCCAATTATCAATCAGCCAATCGCTCATCTTTAATGTAGCAGCAGTCATTGGCGGAATTTTAATTTTAAATTTTATGAACAATTCTGCTGTTTTTGGAAAAATATATGCTACATAAAAAATACAAGCCAGAAATAAAACAAATAAAGTAATTAACGGCGTTATAAGAGCACTTTTTAGATTTCTTTTAAATTCCGCATTACGTTCCATGAATTTTGCGGCGCTTTCATAAATTTCCGCCATGTTACCACTTTTCGATGCAAGACCCAACATTTGTGCCGTAAATTTTCCTAAAACAGGCGCTTGCTTAATAAAGACCTTTTCACTGTCTTTACCTTGTTTCAATTCCGCATTAATTTCCTTAATGCATTCGCGAAGAGTTGCATTTGGTATATCGTTAATAAGCAGCTGCATCACTTCGTTGAAAGGAAGCTTTTGTTTCATCAAGTCAGTACTGACCCTGACGAACGTGATGACATCAACAACAGGAGCCGCGCGAAGCTTTGTGCCAAATAATTTTTTTCTGACATACTTGACTTGAAATCCCATTTTCTCCAGAGCATCCCGGACTTCCTTAGCAGTATAGGCTTTCTGTTCGCCATCGATCGGTTTATCAGTTCCTTTTTGAACGCGATAAATAAAAGTCACGCGTTCATGGATACCCGTCACCTTGAATTTCTTGTCACGGGAAAGTTCCGCTGCCTTTACTTTCGCAATACTTCTGGAATCAGCAGTGATCGATCCGGAAACCGTTTTTCCCGAAAGCGTTACACCATCAATACGATATTCAGGCATATAATTCTATACCTTATTTGTGATTAAATGGTTAAATAAAGAACTATATCTACTCTCATAATAGGATAATACACTTTTTCAAACTCTGTGTCAAGAACCTATTTAACTGCTATAACCTCAAATGACTCTAAGATGTTAAAAAAAACCATTTTTATCGGAACTGTACAAAAATAGTTAAAGAGTAGCAGAATCTGTTGCACCATTTTTTTTCAAAAAAACTGCCCCTCCTGCCGACAGCTGCGATAAAAACTATATGGAATATTCTACAATCTGCAATCAGCCCTGTATCATATCTCTGACCATTTCAGTAATGCGGCGAAAATCGATTTTTCCGCTGCCCATCTTAGGCAGGTCTTCGATTACCACAAAATGCTTCGGCAGCGCTATATTCGGCAGTTCCTCGGACATTTTTTTCAATATTGCCTTCTCGTCAATTTTTCTTGTTACAGCTGCTACAATCTTTGCTCCACGCACCGAGTCCGGCACCTCAACGACACAGCAGGTAACTTCTTCAGGCAATAAATGCTCTAATACATTTTCTACGCGAATCAATGATACCATCTCGCCGCCGATTTTCATAAAACGTTTCAACCTGCCCACATGCCATATATATCCGTCCTGGTCGTGGTAACCCATATCACCTGTGTCGTACCAGCCATGCCGGATACTCAGAGTAGTTGCCTCAAAATCATCAAAATATCCTTTCATCACGTTGTCGCCCTTGACAAGAATTTTCCCGATTTCTCCCACACCGCATTCCTCTCCGGTTTCATAATTCTCTGTACGCACCTGAACATTAGGCAGCGGCTGCCCAACACTCCCGGCACGATTTGCCGTCGGGCTGTTTACGCTGATGACTGGACTTGTTTCCGTGCATCCGTATCCTTCCAGCAGTGTAATACTATGTTTGTTTAAAAATTCCTCACGAAGAGAATCAGGTGTCTTATCCGCACCTGTCAGCATAATTCGGCAGCTGGCAAAATCTCCCGGTGATGATTTTCTCAAGTACCCCCACATAAAAATAGGTGTGCCTACAACAAATGTTATCTTTTCTTCACGTATTATATCGCAGATATTTTTAAAGTCTAACGGATTTGCATATGTTACAATCGTCATTCCATAATGCAGCGGAAGCCATAGGTTGGCTGTCAATCCGAAGACATGGAAAAAAGGAAGGTTTGCTAAAAATATATCATCGCTTGTAAGATCAAATACTTTTGAAATACCAAAAAGATTGGCAGTAATATTTCTATGCGTCAGGAGAACAGCTTTTGGATCTTTTTCGCTTCCGCTCGTAAAAAGCACAACAGCGTTATCGTCTTCATCGCCGTCATGAATTTTTTTCAAAAGCCGATCTACCGGAAGCTTTGCGCGAAGCGCTGCTTTTATTTTGTCAAGAATCGTCACATGCTCCATGATGTCTTCAATAAAAATCATACCCCGGACCTTCGGACAGTTAATTTTTTCAAGCAGTGCTTTTGAAGTTATTATCGTTTTAAATGCGCATTTCTTCTGACTGTACTCGCAGTTCTGTGCAGCTCCTGTCGAATAGTTTATCATGACCGGCGTTCGGCCGCTTATCAGCGCTCCCAGAATTGCCAGAGCGCATCCGGCGGAAGTTGGTATCATAATTCCAATAAAACCTTCATCATATTTCCTGAATTTATCCGCCAAAATAAGCGAAGCAATAAGCGCCTTTCCGTAACTGACGGTCTTTCCTGTTGTACGGTCTATTATTGCCGTCTTGCTCTCAAATTTTTTGGCGATGGTTACAAAATGTTGATGAAGAAGCATTTCTCATCCTCGATATTGGTAATAGATAGAATAGTATCTCATATTATCAAATGAACGGTACAATACTCTTATTCAAGATAGAAGAGTTTACCAACAACGGCAAGAAAAATTTTTCCGATTTTATCCGGTTCTTACAGAATACAAATGATCCAGAGTAGTCCGAATTTCAATGTTTACGAAACGCAATACTAAAATACAGGATCGTCAAAACTGCTCCTGATGCTGATAGGCCGAATGTAACCGACGGCGAAAAAGCATACCAAAGCCAACCCGCTAAACTGCTGGCTATCAATGTACATATACTTTGCATGCCTGTATAGAATCCGACTGCAGTTGCTGTGTCTTCCGCCGCCACTATATTGGATATCCAAGCTTTAGATATTCCTTCGGTACTCGCGGCATATACTCCGTATAAAAAGAACAGTATTGCCAATCCGACTATCGACTTGATAAATATTATGCCTCCGTAAACCACGGCAAATAATGTCAATCCGAAAATAAAAGCCGACTTCAATCCGATCTTGTCTCCGAGCATTCCCATCGGAAACGACATTAAAGCATATACAATATTATAGAAGATATAGACAGCGATTACCTGCTGGTCATTTGCGCCCTGATAACGCAGCATCAACAAGAGCAGAATGTCGGAACTGTTAATCAATGCAAAAAAGAGTAATCCGGCTGTCAGCAGTTTATATTTATGCGGGGATTTCTTCCAGTATTTCAAAAAAGTGAAAAAGCCGGATTTTACTGTTGAACCGGATACATGGTTTTTGTCCTTCAACCGAAGAGTCAAAATAACGGCAAACAATCCCGGAATAAAAGCTAAAAGAAATAACGTCTTATACTGTCCAGGATGGAATACAAGAAATACCAGAGCCAGCAACGGTCCAAGAGCCGCGCCGAGCGTATCAAAAGCCCGGTGAAATCCAAATACGCGTCCTTTATACTCCTGTGTCGTTTCTTCCGAAAGCATTGCATCGCGTGCACCGGTGCGAATTCCTTTGCCGAAACGGTCGATTGTCCGCGCAAAAAAAATCCAAACCGGAAATGTCAAAATCGCCATCATTGGCTTGGAAACAGCGCTTAACAAGTATCCAGATTGAATAAAGGGCTTTCGTTTTCCTTTTGAGTCGGATAAATAACCGAAGTATCCCTTGCTCAATCCTGCAATTGCTTCAGCAAATCCTTCCAGTATACCTATAAGCACAACTGAAAAACCGATACTTGTAAGATACATCGGCATGACAGGATAAAGCATTTCACTGGCAATATCAGTAAAAAGACTTACCAGAGAGAGGATAAAAATTGTGCGAGTAATAAATTTCATAAAGACTCTCAGCAAATATGCATATCAATATAAAATCTGAAATCTGACGGAGCAAGGGTACTTTTTTAATTTTTTATGGAATGGAACTAAAAGTTTCTTATATTTTCTCATCTTACTTTTAGGAATGACCAATCATAAGAAAGTACTGCTTTTATGAATCTTGAATCCATCCTTCGCGGCGTACTCGGTATCGTTTTTCTTATCGGGATCACTTTTCTTTTTTCAAACAACAAGCGCAGGATTAACTGGCGGCTTGTCGCAGCCGGACTGGGTATTCAGCTTGTATTTGCCGTTTTTATCATACATCATGAACTCCTCCGATCATGGTTCGCCCCGCTCGGATGGCCTAAAGATATTATCGACTGGCTGGGATCAGTCGTTGTAAAACTGCTTCATTTCACATCCGCAGGCTCGGAATTTGTATTCGGACGGCTGGCTGTGAATTCCGGCTCCGAGAGTCTGGGTGCATTTTTTGCATTCCAGGTGCTGCCGACTATTATCTTTATCTCAACGCTTACTTCTCTTCTATATTATCTGGGCATACTCCAGGCGGTAGTAAAAGGAATGGCATGGATTATGGCAAAGATAATGGGAACCAGCGGTGCAGAGTCGCTATCCTGCGCCGCAAATATATTTGTCGGCCAGAGTGAAGCTCCTCTGCTCGTCCGCCCTTATATTGCCACAATGACTAACTCCGAGCTCCATACCATTATGGTCGGCGGTATGGCAACTATCGCAGGAGGTGTAATGGCAAGCTATATACAAATGCTCGGCCAGTCGTTCGCTGATGCCCACAACCTTCCGCTTTACGAAGCCCAATTGAAGTTTGCGGTACAGCTGCTTGCTGCAAGCGTAATGGCGGCTCCTGCATCCATCGCAATTTCTAAAATTCTTTTTCCCGAAACCGGAATACCGGAAACAAAAGGAACCGTAAAATTAAAAGTGGAAAAAAATGCATCTAATGCAATTGAGGCGGCGGCAACAGGAGCGTCAGACGGGTTACAACTTGCGCTTAACGTTGCAGGCATGCTTCTTGCATTTATCGCGTTGATCGCAATGCTGAATTTTTTACTGATCTCCCTGGGCAACTTCATGGGCATCAATGAATACCTGACAACTCAATACGGACAGCCGCTTTCGATGCAGCTGGTACTCGGACTCGTACTGCAGTTTCTCGGAATGGCCATCGGTGTCCCAACATCGGATGCTCTCAGATTCGGCAGCTTGATCGGAACAAAAGTCGTACTGAACGAGTTTGTAGCTTATGTCGACCTTGCCGGAATGCTCAAAGCAAACCTGATGTCCGAAAAAGGCATTCTGATGGCAACTTACGCTTTATGCGGCTTTGCAAATTTCTCGTCCATCGCAATTCAAATTGGAGGTATAGGACCAATGGCACCGGCAAGGAAAAAAGATATTGCAGCACTCGGTCTCCGTGCCGTTCTAGGAGGCACAATTGCCACGCTTATGACAGCAACTATTGCCGGGATTTTAATCGGAGGATAATTTTTTCCATCAATCGGAAATTCATCACTGTATTACGACCTGCTATGATCCGTTCCATATTCATCTGGATAACAACAAGCATAACAATTTTTTTATGGCTTTTTCTTCTGGCGTTCAGCCGGCTGTTTGACCGCGATCCGGCGTTATACAGAACCGGATTCCTGTTCAGGAAACTCGGAAAAGTACTCACAAAAATCAATCCGTTCTGGAAACTTCATATCTCCGGCGAAATAATTTCCAATCCGCGGAATCCTTACGTCGTGATCTGCAACCATCAATCACTGGCTGATATACCTCTGATCAGTAATCTGCCATGGGAAATGAAATGGATAGCAAAAGAAGAATTATTCAAGATCCCGGTCATAGGATGGATGATGAGTTTGAGCGGCGACATTCCTGTAGATAGAAAAAATCCGCGCAGCGGCGCAATGGCACTTATTAAAGCTCAGCGTGTACTCGAGCAAAAATGTTCTGTAATGATTTTCCCCGAAGGCACCCGTACACTTGACGGACGTGTGAGACAATTTACAGACGGAGCATTTCATCTTGCCGTTAAAGCCAAAGTGCCGATTCTTCCGTTAGTTATCGAAGGTTCGCATGACTGCATTCCGAAAAACAGCTGGAAATTCGGGAAACCATCCGATATTTTTCTTAAAGTCCTGGATCCTGTCGACACTTCATCGATGACTGTCAAAGATGTACCCGCCCTGCGGGACAGTATTCGTTTGAACATTATAAAACAAATTGCAGAATGGCGGTCTGTAACTGTAGAAGAAGTGAATGGAACAAATTAATAACCTGACATAATTTCATGTAGAGACGTTGAATTGAACGTCTCTACACTTATACATTAAAATAGAGTGAAAAATCTAATCATCCGTTTCACTCAAAGCTTTTTTTCTTTCTTCCCCAATGCAAACCAGTCTATTTTACGTGTAAGGTACATTACCAAAGCCATGCTTATAAATAAACCGAAACTTCCGAACAGCAATGCATAATCCTGCGCCTGGACTGTAATATATAAAAAGATATACAGGGCAGTCAAAACACTTCCCAGAATAATCGCGGAACGAACTGCACTCAGCATCGTCCTGACATAAGCAGTTATAAGAACAATTACCGAAATACTCGCAATCAAATATGAAAATTTAAAATCAATATGTTCTGATAAAGAGAGCAAAAGCACGTAGAATAAAAGAAGTACAACGGCAACCAGCGTGTACTGCACGGGATGAATCGGACGAGAACTCAGTATCTCTGCAACGAAGAAAGCCAAAAAAGTCAGCATAATAAAAATAATCGCATATTTTGCCGTGCGCATGGTCTTTTGATACTCGTCAATCGGCAAAAGAAGTTTAACGCCGAAAGCCGATTGATCCAGTTTATAATTATTCGAAGTAAAAGCCTGCGGATAATTTCTGTTCAGGTGCAATACTTTCCACTCTGCCTGAAATGAATCCTGATCTATCGTCCGTTTGACGGGCAGAAACTCGCCAAGGAAACTCGGATTGCCCCATTTCCCTTTGACACCGGCAGCAGTCTGCTCGCCTACCGGAACAATGCTGAATTCACCGCTGCCGTTTAATAATAACTCAATATTAAATTTATGATTCTGTGATGAAGATGAAATATCTAATCCGGAAGACAGGCCAACAGGTAAAAGGTTCTGGCAGGAAACGCCGGGATTCAGACTCAGGCTTTTTCCGCCGAATTCAGCATTGAGTGTGTCTCTTATCCCTTTCAAATCGGAAATACCTAAAATAAGCGAAGCATCCTTCCATCGAATATCTTCAGGCGGTATTTGAAGCCGTTCAAGATATTCCATCGAAAACTCCCCCTGCAGAGAAATCTTTGCTGAATAAAGAACAACTTCAAAAATACTGCGGTACCTTACTTCCGGGATTAATTCTGATCCGGCATTTAAAATTTTAGGTAGCAGATATGCGTTTTCAACAATTCTGTATTCTTTTCCCTGTTCATTTTTTATCGTACGAAGATATGGAAGAACAATGAAAGGGCCCGTAATAATCTGACTCTTTCCCCATTTACTGCTTATTTCGTCCGTTACTGTATCCCTTCTCTGCTGGCGTTCTGTAATCATTGATTCAATCATCACCTGGGGAATAAGAAGAAGCAAGACAAGCACTACAACGAAAATCATTCGTAATAATACAGAATTGCGAAGGCTGGATTCCATAGAAATGACCTTTCCCGATACTTGTGGAGTGTTATTGAATTTGGACGCTGCCGCTTATTAAAAGTTCCAAAGAAGCTGCAAATTTCAGCTAATGTATTTGCACAATCTGCAAATTGTCATCTCAATAAAATCATTTTACGGCATTGACTGAATCTTCCTATACGCAGACGGTATAGATAGATTCCCGATGCATATTTACTGCCGTCAAATTCGATTTGATGATAACCTTTTTCTTCAGTCTGGTCGACCAGCACCGCGATTCTTCTTCCTAAAATATCAAATACTTCCAGCAGAACATTAGATTTTTCAGATACCTCATACCCTATTCTTGTTCCGGGATTAAAAGGATTGGGAAAATTCTGAAGCAATTCGCAGTATTGTGGAACTCCCCGGTCTGCATCAACGGACTCAATCGGACCTATATCCCATGTTCTTTTTGAGGGGCGAACATTGCCATGAATATCTACAAAAAAATTATAATTGGGAAAAAGTGTGATCGGTAAATATTGTGTCGGATCAATACCTCCGTCAATAGCCTGCGAACCATCGGGATAATAAATCGCAGAATCAACAACCGTGTAGAGGCTGTCAATATTTCTCGTTGTCCAGTCAGTCTCGTTTTCCCGAAGCGACCAGCCGTACCTGCTGTTCTGCCACCACCCGAAATCAGTATAAATATTATTGCTCCTTATATCCCCGTCGCCTCCTCCATGAAAAATATTATTGACAGCTACAGTCAGTGTATCACTGTCCGAGAAGAATAGTCCCTCCCGGAAAATATTATTAATAATCTTTATGTCCTGCGCATACGCACCCCAGCTGTGCGCATCCGATCCAAAATAATTATTATACACCGTCATGTTTATATGATTATCAGGATAATCGTCGTCACCTTCGAACGTAAAAGAAATCTCGGAATCCAGAACCCTGTTTCCTGCAACAAGTATATCTTTATTATAGAGATAAACCGAAATAGCGTTTGAATGGGTTCCGTTAATATCTTCAACTATGTTGCCGATTATCTGGCCATGGGTTACACCCATAAACCATATGCCCTGCCGGGAGGTACGTTTTACATGGTTA